>JBKPSE010000109.1:0-9745 GCA_046765855.1 Acidobacteriota bacterium
TCGCACCTGCTCGAAGACGCGCTCAACCAGGCTGCGTCGTTGAGCAGCGATTACGAAGCGGCGGCGTTCCTGCTCGAAGTGCTGCGCCAGAACGGCGTCGAGGGCTCCGCGCGTGCGCCGTTCTTCAAGGTCGTGAGCGGACTCAACTCCGGCTACGAGCGCGGCCGCGTTCTCGATTCGGTCGTGCGCAAGCCCGAGACGAGCAACGACACGCTGCTCGAAGTACTGCGCGCCGCCAAGGGCATGAGCGGCTACGAGCTCAGTCAGGTGCTGCAGTCGGTCGCGCGCACGCAGACGATCTCCGGCCCGCTGCGCGACGCGTATCTCGACGCGGCGGACAAGCTCTCCGGCTACGAACAGAATCAAGTACTGTCGGCGCTGGTTCGTTCCGAACGCCGCAAGTAGCGGGAAGAGGGAAGCCGCAGCTCTTCTTGCTTCGGTCGTCCTTCGTGTTGCGGTTATGATCGTGCAGTGCAGCGCGACGCCGTGCTCGATGGCGCCTTTGACGCCATCGTAACGATGGATCGGGGCGGGAACGTTCTGTCGATGAATGCCGCGGCCGAGCGCATGTTCGGTCACCCGCGCGAGGATGCCGCGGGGCGCTCACTCGCAGCGCTGATCATTCCCCATGACTCTCGCGCCGACTACGAACGCGCGCTGGCGCAGTCGCGGTCGGCGGGGCAGCGGCTCGAGATGTTCGCGCTGCGGCAGGACGGACAGCAGTTCCCCATCGAGCTGTCGCTCACCCCGGTAGAGACCGAGGGCGGCGGCATGTTCACCGCCTGGATTCGCGATCTGTCGGAGCGGCGCGCGGCCGAGGAAGCGCTGCGGCAAAGCGAGATGCAGCTGCGGCAGGCGCAGAAGATGGAAGCGGTCGGCCGTCTCGCCGGCGGCGTCGCGCACGACTTCAACAACGTGCTCACCGCCATCTTCGGCTACGCCGATCTGCTCCTCGACGGCTTCGCCGATGACGACCGGCGCCGCGCCGACGTCGAAGAGATCAAGCGCGCCGCCAACCGCGCGGCCGCGCTGACGCGGCAGCTGCTCGCCTTCAGCCGCAAGCAGGTGATGCAGCCGCGGCGCGTCAACCTGAACGAGATCATCCTGAACCTTCAGACGCTGCTCGCCAAACTCGTCGGCGACGAGATCGAGCTGCGGATTGTCACCGATCCGGCGCTCGGCGACGTCCGCGCCGATCCAGGCCAGATCGAACAGGTGCTGATGAACCTCGCGGTCAACTCCCGTGATGCGATGCCTGAAGGGGGACGGCTGACAATCGTGACCGCCAATGCGGATCTCCAGGCCGACGACGCGGCGGCGCTGGTGGGCATCGAAGCAGGAAAGTTCGTGTCGCTCACGGTGGCGGACACCGGCGAAGGTATTCCCGAACCGGTGCGGGCGCACGTGTTCGAGCCGTTTTTCACCACGAAAGAGCAGGGCAAAGGGACCGGGTTGGGGCTGGCGACGGTCTACGGAATCGTCAAGCAGAGCGGCGGGTGGATTTACCTGGACGAAGCGCCCGGACCGGGCGCCTCGTTCAGGGTCTATCTGCCGCGTATGGAATAGCGGGGAGCGACAGCGGACGTTGAAGGGTCTGCGCTACTTCTTCTCTTTGTAGTCGGCCGGAATCGCGAGGTCGCTGGCGGCGACGCTGGTGCCGACTTCGAGCACCTCGTGATGCGTCGTGAAGATCGTCGACCGTGCCTTCGGCTCTTCCTGCTTGATGATCTTCTTCGCCAGCAGGCCGCCGATGCCGCCGCCGCCCTTCTGCTGCTGCGATTGCGCCTGCGCCTGCGTCAACTGGTCCTTGCTCTTCACCGCTTCGACGGTCATCGTCGTTTCGAGCGGCGTGCCCGCGAGCTTGTCGCCGTCCTTGGCCATGCGATCCATGGCCTTGCTGACGAGCGGGAACATCGCCAGGACCATCGCCATCTGCTGCGCCGAGAGCTCCGCCGCCTGCGGTCCTTCCAGCTTGCGCCAGTACTTGAGGTCGAAGTCGCTGAATTCCTTCATCTGCGGGATCTTCGGGCCGAGCCACATGTCGTTGGTCATCACCATGCCGCCGCCATCCTCGAGCGTCTTGCCCTTCTCGCGCACGGTGATCGTCACGATCGTATTCTTGGCGTCGTAGCCGGCAATCTGCTTCTTCTGGCCGGTGTCCTTGACGTCGTAGTCGACTTCGTATTCCTTGGTCGGCTTCTGCGGCTCACCCTTTTCGCCCGGCTCCGCCTTCTCGGATTCCTTGCGCGCCCGCTCCTCGGCTTCGCGCATCTCCTTGCGGATCTGATCGAAGGTCTTCACGGTGTACTGTTTCTTTTTCGCGTCGAGCTCGTAGACCTTCTCCTCGGTCAAGTCGATGATCGTGCCGCCGTTGTCGGTCAGCGTTGCCTTGCGGTCGCCCTTGACCGCCGTGCGCGACTCGACCCCTTCCTTGGCGCTCTTGCCACCGAACAGGTTGAACATCCGCCCGAGGAACCCCTCGAACTTCACCTGCGCCTTGTCTCGCGTTTTGACTTCCGCATACGCCGGGGCCGCGGTCGCAGCCACTGCGAGCGCGACCACCGCAGTCCTGATCAGCCGTTTCATGCCTGGGTCCTCCGTTATCCGACCATTTGATCTCGACAGTCGGCCATTGTACACATCTGTTAACACCACAGGATGCCGCGCGTCTTCCCAGCAGCTGACAATCCTGTGATCGCGAACAGGACCGCGGTGACGCGGTTTCCGGCGGGCCAGGCGGCGGAAGACGGCAGGCTTGTTCGCTCGGCGCGAGCGGGAGACGAGTCGGCGTTCGGCCGTTTGTACGACCGCTATCGTCGGATCGTCCACGCGCTTCTGCTGGCGCGGGTCAGCCGCGACGAGGTCGAGGATCTCGTCCAGGACGTGTTTCTGACCGCCTGGAAACGGCTGGACGATTTGCGCGATCCCGCCGCGTTCGGCGGCTGGATCGCCATGATCGCGCGCAACCGCGCCACCGACTCGCATCGCCGCGCCGGGGAGTTCGTGGAACTGCCGGCGGATCTCGCCGGCCGCGGCGCCGCCTCGGACGAGGCGGAGGCGCATGCGGCGCTCGACGCCATTCGATCCCTTCCCGAGGCGTACCGAGACACGCTGATGCTGCGCCTGGTGGAAGGCATGTCAGGGCCGGAGATTGCCGAACGCACCGGACTGACCGCGGCGTCGGTGCGCGTCAACCTGCATCGCGGCATGAAACTGCTGCGCGAGAAACTGCATCGATGAAGGACGAGCGGATGAACGAGTATCTCTGGAGCGGCGACGGAACGCCGGACGCGGAGATCGTCCGACTCGAGCGGCTGCTGTCGCGATATCGCCATCGGGCGGCGATGCCGCCGCTGCCGGCGCGCGCCCCGCGCCGGCTCGCGCTGCACGCGGCAATTCAGCTCGCCGTCGCCGCCGCCTCGTTGACCCTCGTTGCCGCGTCGGCGTGGTTTGCCTTTTCGCTGCGCAGCACGGGCTGGACGGTGCAGACGCTCGCCGGCGCACCGTCAGTCGCAGGGGTGCTGGTCGACAAACCCTCGCGGCTGCCGGTTGGCGAAGTGCTGACGACGGATGCGCAGTCGCGCGCCCGCATCGACGTCTCGACGATCGGCTTCGTCGACGTCGAGCCGAACACGCGCCTCCGCCTGCTCACGTCGCGCGCGGCGGAGCATCGCCTGGCTCTCGATCGCGGCGAGATCCGCGCGCGCATCTGGGCGCCGCCGCGTTTGTTCTACGTGAATACGCCATCCTCGACCGCAATCGATCTTGGCTGCGCCTACACCCTGCGGGTAGACGACCACGGCGCCGGAAGGCTCGTCGTCGAGAGCGGCTGGGTGGCGTTCGAGCACAGAGGACGCGAGTCGTTCATCCCGCAAGGAGCGGTGTGCGTGACGCGGCCCGGCGCGGGTCCCGGCACCCCGTGCTACGCCGACGCGCCGCCCGGGTTCGAAGACGCGCTTACGATTCTCGACTTCTCACCGACGGCCGACGTAAGGCGCGGCGCCGCGCTGGAGACGGTGCTGACGCTGGCGCGGCCGAAAGATGCCTTTACTCTGTGGCATTTGCTGTCGCGACTGACCGGCCGGGACCGCGCACGTGTCTACGAGCGGCTGGCATCGCTCGTGCCTCTACCACAAGGTGTCACTCGTGAACAGGTGCTGGGCGGGGATCGCCGGGCGCTCGACGCGTGGTGGAATGCGCTCGGACTCGACAGCCTGTCGTGGTGGCGCATGTGGAAGCGGAAATGGTGAGGTTCGTGGGCATTCTTCGCGCAATTCTGATCGTGTTTCTCGTCGTCTTCATCGGGGCGCAATTCATCCGTCCGGTGCGCGACAATCCTCCGACGGCCGCCGGCGCGTCACTGCTGGCGAAGACGCCGCCTGACGTGTCCGCCATTCTCGATCGGTCCTGCCGCGACTGCCATTCCAACCGGACGCGCTGGCCGTGGTACACCAACATTACGCCGATGAACTGGCTTGTCGCCAATCACGTGCACGATGGCCGCGACCACTTCAACTACTCCGAGTGGATGACCTACGAGGAAGACGATCAGGACAAGTTCCTGGGAGGCATCTGCAGCCTGACGAAGCGCAAGCGGATGCCGCTGCCGTCGTACCTGCTGATTCACCCCGAGGCCAAGCTGTCCGAGGCCGACGTGAACGCGCTCTGCGCGTGGTCGGACAAGATGCGGGATATGCTTCAATGAGCCATGTCCCTGCTCTTCGTTCCGGCGACCCCAGGCAGCGACAGCGGTGCGGACATCGCACGGCAGACGACGATCGCGCTGGCGCGCATCGACGAACACTTGCGCGCCGAGCGCTCTTCGCTCGCTGACACGGTCGCCCTCACCGTCTACCTGCGCAAGGCGTCCGACTTTGCGGAGATGAACGACGCCTACCGGCAGGCCTGGAAGGGCACGCCGCCGACGCGCACGACGGTGATATGCGGCCTGCTCACGCCCGGCGCACTGGTCGAAATCGCCGCCATCGCCGTGCCGACCGGTTCGGATCGGCGGGTCGTGCATCCAGCTTCCTGGATGGCCTCTCCGAATCCGTACTCATACGCGATCCGCAGCGGCGATCGACTGTTCCTGTCCGGCCTGATTGCACGCAACGGAAAGGACAACACCGTCGTCGGCGGCAGCGTGGCGCAGCAGACGCGAGCGGTGATGGAGAATGCACGCGAGCTGCTCGACGCCGCAGGCTTGAGCCTGTCGCACCTGGTCAGCGCCCGCGCGTTCCTGCCCGATCTGAACGATTTCGCGGAATTCAATCGCGTCTATCGCGATTACGTCGGCGCCGATCGACCCGCCCGCGCCACGGTCGGTGCAGGTTTGACGAGCAACGCCTACAACGTCGAAGTCACGTTCGTGGCGTCGGCGGCACCGCGCCAGGCGATCGAGACCACGGCACCGCCCAAT
Organism: Acidobacteriota bacterium; assembly: GCA_046765855.1. Taxonomy (GTDB): domain Bacteria; phylum Acidobacteriota; class Vicinamibacteria; order Vicinamibacterales; family 2-12-FULL-66-21; genus JAICSD01. The sequence goes on from JBKPSE010000109.1 coordinate 5,420, forward strand.
CCGAATCTCAGTGCAGCGGTGAAATCCGGATCCGGATTGTACGTATCCGGGCTGCTTCCCGACGCGGAAGCGGCGAAAGGGGACGCTGCTGTTCAGACGCGTGACGTCGTCCGCAAGCTCGACGCGCTCCTGACGAAAGCCGGTTTCGAGAGGACCGACGTTCGCGATCTTCTCGTGTACGTCACCGATGAAGAGGCGGGGCGCGTAGCGGTCCAGGCCACCCGGGAAGCCTTTGGATCGCGTGCCGCGATCACTCCTGTTCACGTCAAGCTCGCCGCTGCGGGGGCGCGGGTCGAGATCATGACCTTCGCCGAACGTGGATGAAACCGCTGCGAATCGGCATCTCGTCATGCCTGCTGGGTGACGAGGTGCGGTTCGACGGCGGTCACAAGCGAGACAGCTTCCTGACCGACGTGCTCGGTCCGTACGTGGAATGGGTTCGCGTCTGCCCGGAGGTGGAAGTCGGGATGGGGGTGCCGCGCGAGACGCTGCGCTTGGTCCGAATCGGCGCCGACACCCGCATGATGACGACCCGCACGGACATCGATCATACGGATCGGATGCGCGCCTACGCCGAACGCAGAACCAAGGCTCTCGCCGCGCTCGATCTGCGCGGCTATGTCCTGAAGAAGGATTCTCCGAGCTGCGGCATGGAGCGCGTGAAAGTGTTCGGCAACGGCACCGTCACGCGCACCGGTGTCGGCACTTACGCCGAGGTTCTGAAGGCACGGTTTCCCACGCTGCCCATCGAAGAAGAAGGACGGTTGACCGATCCCGTCCTGCGCGAGAACTTCATCGAGCGCATTTTTGCCTGCGATCGCCTGCGGGCGCTGTTCGACGGCGGATGGACGGTGAAGGAGTTGATCGCGTTTCACACAGCGCACAAGATGGCGCTGCTCGCGCATTCGACGGACGGCTACCGCAGGCTCGGCCGCCTGGTCGCCGCGGCCGCAGGCACCCCGCGCGCCGAGCTGCAGCGGCAGTACGAAGATCTATTCATGCGGACGCTGGCGCGGCCGGCCACGCCGAAGCGACACACCAACGTGCTGATGCACATGGCGGGTCATTTGAAAACGAAACTCGACGACGCGTCGAGACGCGAGCTGCTCGAGGGCATCGATGAGTATCGCCGCGGCCTGGTGCCGCTGGTCGTGCCGCTCACGTTGCTTCGCCATCACGTGCGCGTGCATTCGATCGCTTACCTTGCCGGTCAAATCTATCTCGAACCGCATCCGCGTGAGCTGATGCTGCGCAACCATGTCTGAGCGGTCCGGCAGCCTCGAGCCCACGCGCGACGTCGCGGTCGTTCGCGTCAGCGAAGACGGCTCGACAACGGCGATGGATCGCGCGGCGGCCGAGGAACCGCTCGACGTCCGGCTGCACGGGCGCTCGTTTGCCATCATCATGCGTACTCCGGGCCGCGATCGCGAGCTCGCCGCCGGGTTCCTGTTGTCCGAGCGCGTGATTCGCTCTGCCGACGATCTCGGCGCCGTCGAACACTGCCGCCATCCGGACCAGTCGCGCGCCCACCATGTCGTCGACGTCTTTCTTCGCGGCCCCGCGGCCGCGCGCGTCGAAGGACTGCTGGCGCGGCGCCGCGATCTGATCGCCAACAGCTCGTGTGGCGTCTGCGGACGGGCGACGATCGAGGAGCTTGCCTCTGAGGTGCCGCCGATCGAGGACCGCGATGCGGTTGCCATCGAAACCGTTCGTACGCTGCCCGGCAGGCTGCGCGAGACGCAGTCCGTGTTCGACGAGACCGGGGGCCTCCATGGCGCCGCCCTGTTCAGGGCATCCGGCGAGCTGATCGCGTCGGCGGAAGACGTGGGGCGGCACAATGCGGTCGACAAGATCGTGGGCTCGCTGCTGTTGAACGATCGCCGGCTCGACGCTGACGTGCTCGTCGTCAGCGGACGCGTATCGTTCGAAATCATTCAAAAGGCGTGGATCGCGAGGGTTCCCGTCGTGGTCGCCGTGTCGGCTCCAACCAGCCTTGCCGTCGAACTCGCGCGCGAGGCAGGCATCGCGCTGCTTGGTTTCGTTCGCGGCACGAGCTTGAACATCTACACGCATACGGCTCGGATCGCCGGTGTGTAGTCAGCTACACACCACGGTTGGATGCCCCCGCTCAGCTACGCATAGCTACTCATAATGAGTGACTGTGCGGCATGCGCGAGATGTAAATAACTGATTCGCGGCGGCCGGCGATGGCACCCGCGTTGCGCTTCTTCTTCGTCAGGAGACGAAGAACACGTGCGACGGCGGGTGTTGATCGCGACAGTACTGCTGACTTCGGCGATCGTCTGGTTGGGCGCCGCAGTCGTGGTGCGCGCGTCGTGGCGCGCTGCCGGCGAGCTCGCGCATGCTGCGACGCTGGCGTCGATTGGCATGCACCCGCAGACCACGATCGTCTACGACCGTCGCGGCCGTCCCGCGTTCAGCTTCTTCCTCGAGCAGCGCGTCGACGTGCCGCTCGATCGCGTCTCCCCGTCCATGATCGACGCGCTGCTGGCCGTCGAGGATCGGCGCTTCTACAAGCATCACGGCCTCGATCCCCTGCGCATCGTCAAGGCGGCGTGGCGCAACTGGCGGCGCGGCAAAATCGTCGAAGGCGGCAGCACGATCACTCAGCAGCTCGCGCGGCTCGAACAGCTGACGCCGGCGCGGACGTTCTCGCGCAAGCTTCGCGAAGCGACCATCGCGGTGCGGCTCGAAGAGCGCTATTCCAAGAACGAGATTCTGCACGCCTACCTCAACGCGGTGTATTTCGGCGACGGATACTACGGCGTCGAGTCCGCGTCGCGCGGCTACTTCGGCAAGGCCGCCGCCGACCTCGAGCCGCACGAAGCCGCGCTTCTCGCGGGGCTGGTGCGCTCGCCGGTAGGGTACTCGCCGACGCTTGCGCCACAGCGCGCGCTCGCACGGCGCAATCTGGTGCTGCGGCTGATGCGTGACACCGGCCGCCTCGATGACGCTGGATATCGTGCGGCGCTCGACAAGCCGCTGCGCGCGGCGGAGCCTGCTCCCGGCCTCGCCGCCGCGTCTGCGTCCTGCGGGCGCTACTTCCAGGAAGAAGTGCGGCGTCAACTGGTCGCGCGCTTCGGTGGGCAGCAGGTGCTCAAAGGCGGACTGCGGGTCTACACCGGCTACGATCCCGAGATGCAGTGCGCGGCCGAGCGGGCAGTGACTGCACGCGTCATGCAGATCGCCAGGTCGCGAAAGAGCGCACGCGAATTGGAAGGCAGTCTCGTCGCGCTCGACCCCGCGTCGGGCGAAGTGCGGGCGCTGGTGGGCGGACGCGACTTCGGCGCGACCAGTTATATCCGGGCGACACAGGCGCGGCGGCAGCCGGGCTCGGCGTTCAAGCCGATCATCTATGCGGCGGCGCTGGAGCGCGGGATGGCCCCGGCGTCGATCCTGCACCACCTCGATGAACCGATCATGACCGACAACGGTCCGTGGCTGCCCGGAGGGGAGCACGAGCAGACCGAGTATTCGCTGCGCGCGGCGCTCAAGATTTCCAGCAACCGCGCCGCGGCGCAACTGCTGCAGCAGGTCGGTTACAGCCAGGCAACCTACTTCGCGCAGCGTTTGGGAATTGCGTCGCAGCTGCCGGCGGTGGCGTCGCTGGCGCTGGGCACCGGCGGCGTGACGCTGCTCGAGCTGACGTCCGCGTATGGCGTGTTCGCGAATCGTGGCTTCGCCGTCGCGCCCCATTTGATCGCCCGCGTCGAAGATGCCGAAGGAAAATCGATTTGGGTCGAAGCCGCGGGCGGGCATCAGGCCGTGACACCGGCGACCGCCTATCTGATGAGCAGCATGCTGCAGGACGTCATTGCGTCGGGCACGGGAACCGGCGCGCGCGCCTCGGGATTCAAGCTGCCCGCGGCAGGAAAGACCGGCACGGCGGACAACTACACCGATGCGTGGTTCATTGGCTACACGCCGCATCTGGTCGCGGGTGTGTGGTTCGGCATGGACAAACCGGCGCCGATCATGAATCGCGGGTTTGCTTCTGTAGTTGCGGTGCCGGCCTGGGCCGAATTCATGAAAGTGGCGACGGCCCATGATGCGCCCGACTGGTTTTCACCGCCGCCCGACGTCGAAAAGGTGACGATCTGCCGATTGAGCGGGCTGCGCGCCACCGAGAACTGCCGTCTTGGCTGGACCGGACCTGATTACGTGCAGACAGGCCTCACGGAAATGCCCGGCCAGCCGGCAGGCGATCGCGCCGTCGGCACGTCGGGCCGGCCTGCGACGCCGGCCAAACCCCGCCCCTTCGTGTATGACGATTACTTCCCGGTCGGCACCGCGCCGACCGAGATG
>JBKPSE010000110.1:0-13599 GCA_046765855.1 Acidobacteriota bacterium
CTCGTGGAAGTGGCGGCGGTCGGACTGAATCACGTCGAGACGCTGGCGCGCTCTGGACGCTATTCAGTGGCATTTCCCTTTCCCTACGCGATTGGCTTCGAAGGCGCCGGCATCGTAGTCGCCGTTGGTTCGGCGGTCACGATACCGGTCGGTGCACGCGTCTGCTGGACAGCCGTGTTCGGGTCGTGCGCCACCCACGTGGCCGCCCCTGCAGCGTTGCTCGCCACGGTGCCGGATGATGTCACGCTCGAAGATGCCGCCACGCTGGCCCATGCGGCGGTGACCGCGGAAGGGCTGGCGCGCCACTGGCCACTCGCGCCGGGGGACTTCGCAGTCGTCTGGGGCGCGGCCGGAGCTGTCGGCCGCCTGCTCGTATCGCGACTCGCCGAGCGCGGCATCCGGGTGATTGGCATTGCCAGTGGCGACCGGATCGGGGCGGTTCGCGCGGTTGGAGCCTTTCACGCGATCGATCGTGCCGGCGAGGACATTCGCGCGAGTGTGCTCGACATTACTGCAGGGCGTAAGGCGGCCGCTGTGTTCGATCCTATCGGCGCGCCGACCTATGAGACGAGTGTTGGATTGCTCGGGCCGCGCGGCTGTCTGGTGAATTACGGCCAGCTCGGCGGACACCTTCCGCCGGTCGATCTCGCGCAACTCATGGAAGCGGGCTCCATCTTCGTCACGAAATACGGACCGCGAGCCGGGCTTGTGGCACTCGCGGAACTGGCGCCGATCATCGCATCCGCGTTGGTCCGCTCGAAGATGCAACCGCTCTCGGCGGGAATCGCCGCGCGGTTTCCACTGGACGCCGTCGTTGAAGCCTTTCGGACGATGGAAGCGGGTGCGCCCGGCAAGGTGCTCGTTCTCCCGAGCTGAGTGCCGCCGACGCGACCGCTACCACTCGATTGCGCGGCGGTCGCGAACGAATCGCCCCGTTGGGCCGCGATCCGGCAGCGTAGCCAGCCATACGATGGTGTCAGCGCCTTCTTGCAGTGAACGCGGCGCTGACGGCCCGCCCATGTCGGTTCGGACCCATCCCGGATCGACGGCGTTGACGAGCACGCCGTCCGCTCGATAGGTGACTGCGAGAATCCGCGTAAAGGCGTTCAAAGCTGCCTTCGACATCGAGTACGCCGGCGCGTACGTGGACATGGTCGCAAGCTGCCCAGCGCCAGAAGAAACATTGACGACGCGGCCGTACCCGGTGCGCGCCATACCGGGGACAAAGGCGCGGCAGACTTCAATCACACCGAACAGGTTGGTTTCGAACGTTCGTCTATAGACGTCCGCGCCAATCGAGAGCACGTCGTCGTTCTCGCCGAGCAGCACCGCCGCGTTATTGACCAGAACGTCGACGACACCGATCTGCTCGCTCACTGCTCGCTGCGCCTCGACGACGCTCTCGACGCTTGTGACGTCCATCTGCGCCGTGACTACGCGGCGCTGATCCTGCTCCGGCAGGGCGCGGCGCGCACGTTCGAGTTCCGACGCATCACGCCCAGTCAGGACGACGCTGAGGCCCTTGGCGAGCAGCTGGCGAGCCGTCTCGAATCCAAGGCCACGATTCGCGCCCGTGACCAATGCGACACGCGATCCGCGCACCCGCAGATTCTACCCGCTGCTCGGTGTGCTCAGTCCCGCGTGGAAGGTAAACGACGTCGGTTTGCCACGCGACGGCTTCTCGAAACACTGCAAATGGGGCGGAATGCGGGGAGGAAGCGAACTGGAAGAGTCCGGATGTTCGGAAAAATCGCCGATGCCGAGACGATCCTATTGCCGCAGTGCGACCTGGATGGCGCCCAGCAGCCGGTCTGGATCGAACGGCTTCTCGACGAGACCGGCCGCGTTCAGGCTGGCCAGGTGTGCTGCGGCTCCGTCGGCCGCCGTCAACAAAAGGACCGGAATAGATGCCAATCGATCGTCTGGCAGCCGCTGCTGTTCCGCGCAGAATTCCCACCCGTCCATGACAGGCATATTCAAATCGAGCACGACGAGATCGGGAGTGTCCTTCACCAGGCGCGTCATCCCCTCGCGTCCATGCCGCGCCTCGACGACGACATAGCCGTTGCCCAGCAGTATGCTGGCCGTGAGCTGTCGTATGTCCATGTCGTCGTCGACAACGAGGACGAGCGGTGACACGCGACGCGCAGACTGGTTCGGAACGCTGGTCTCGCGCTCTTCAACCGGCTCGGCCCAACCTTCGGCTAGAAGCACCGCGGCGAGTTGCGGCGCTACGTCATAAACAACACCGGCACGGAAGTGATCGATGGAGACGCCATCCACAGTGCCTGCTGGCTGGCGACAGATTCGAATGCGCATGCGGCCCCGGCCTCCGGTTCATTCGACCGAGGGGCGGCGCCGACGCGGCGGGGCGACCCGGAAGGATGTTCTCTCCGACTCTAAGTTAGATGACGCTTTGGTGCAAGCGAGTGTAGGCGACGACTTTGGCTGATCGAGATCCGAGCACGACCGTTAACGATCCGTGGCGTCGGTGAGCGGATGGACGTACTCAACGTGCCGATCGGTCATCGCTGTGTCCGACGACCCGCGTCGATTGAATATTGCAGCCAGCGCCGCGCGAGCGCATGGTGCTCCCGCCACGCGGACCAGACATCCGCGATCCAGGCATCGGCCGCGCGCTGAAAAGTCTCGGGCGTCTCCGCCCGGTGCAGATCGACGACCGTTCGCGATCCGCGAAACTCCGGAATCGACGGCTTGACGGCATCGGGTGGCACACGAAGATTGCTCCAAATCGCCCGGGACGCACGTGAATCATGGGCCATATCGGTCGCCGCGCAGAGTCCGCACAGATGCGCCGCGAACGACTTCAGCGAGAGAATATACGCGGGGTGCTGGAGGCAGTACGCATCGACTACGGCGCGACGGCGGTAGCCGTACGCGGCGTTCGCGGCGGCCCGCGCACCGAGTTCCTGGAACGCCGCGTCGCAGCCTTCGCGTCCCCCCAGCGGTGCTCGACAATCCGGGCACGGGGTCATCGCCACCATACTGGCACACGACTGTTTCGCATAAGATCGCCTGACCGATGACGAACGCCACCGGCACGCCGCGGGCGCGCCGCTCGGTGTCTTCGGCTCTGGCCGTTTACACCGAGCGCGCGTCGCTCGTCATGATCGCGCTCGGCTTCGCGGCGGCGCTTCCCTACTACCTGATCTTCGACACGCTGTCGGCGTGGTTCCGCGCATCGGGTCTCGCGCTCGACGTCATCGGCTTCTTCAGCCTGGTCACGCTGGTCTCGTCTTTCAAGTTCCTCTGGGCGCCATTCATCGATCGCACCCGGGTGCCGCTGCTCACCGACCGGCTCGGCCATCGCCGCTCCTGGATGCTGGTCTGCCAGGGGCTGATCATTCTCGGCCTCTGGCTCATCGCCGGATCGGATCCAACGGTGAGTCTGGGGCGAATAGCCGTCCTCGCCGTGCTGGTCGGCTTTTCGTCGGCGACGCAGGACATTGCTATCGACGCCTGGCGCATCGAAGCGGCGGAGATCAGCAAACAAGGCGCGATGGCCGCCGCGTACCAGTGGGGCTACCGCGTCGGCATCATCGTGGCCGGCGCGGTCCCGCTGCTCCTCGCCTCGTCGTACGGCTGGAACCTGTCGTATGCGGTCATGGCGGGGCTGATGTTGATCGGCATCTTCGCGGTACTGGCAGCGCCGCGCGAGCCGGCCCATCGCATCCGCCCGATCCGAACCGAGGGGGTCGACCGCGCGCCGGCGCGCGATGCGCTCGAATGGATCGTCCGCGGCGTGTTGATCCTGAGCGGTGCGCTGATTCTCGGCTCCGGACTCGCGGCAAACGCGGGAGTCGTCGGCAACGTGCTGGCCGCGCTGCGGCTCGAGGGCGCGCGCGACGCTGTGCTCGCCGCCTGGGCGTCCGACGCAAAAGTGTGGGTCCAGTTCGGCGCCGTCGTCATCGGACTCGGGATCATCGTCATCTCGACGCTGCCGATCCCGGGCACGCGCACGCGACCAGGGGTCTACCTGTATTCGGCGCTCGGGGATCCCTTGCGCGACTTTTTCGCGCGCTACCGCACATCCGGCGGCTTGATTCTCGCGCTGATCTGCCTGTATCGCATCCCCGACTTCGTGCTGAACGTCATGAATCCCTTCTATCTCGACCTGGGCTACAGCCTCGTCGAGATCGCCGAAGTGCGGAAGCTCTTTGGCGTGTGGATGACGATGCTCGGCGTGTTTCTTGGCGGGCTTGCGGTGGCGCGCTATGGATTGCTCCGCGCCATGCTGATCGGCGCGTTCGCGGGGCCGATCAGCAATCTGCTCTTCATCTGGCTCGCGTTCCAGTCGCACAACCTGTGGGCGTTATTTGCCGCAATTGGACTGGACAACGTGGCGGGCGGCTTCGCCGGGACGTGCCTGATCGCCTACATGTCGAGCCTGACGTCGGCCGGCTTCACCGCGACGCAGTACGCCCTGTTCTCGTCGCTCTACGCGATTCCCGGCCGTCTTATCGCCTCGCAGTCCGGACGCGTCGTCGAAACCGCGGCGCGCAGAGCGGACAGCGGCGGTGTGTTGAGGGGACTGAAGAATCTCGTGGCGAGCGGCGCGCCGGAGAATTTCGCCAAGGCATTCGAGCGATCCGGAGTCAGCCCGGCGGCTCTGGGATCCGGCTACATCGTCTTCTTCGCTTACTCGGCGCTGATCGGCGTGTTCGCAATCATCCTGTCGTTCGTCGTGCTCAAGCGCTCCGACGAACGCGGGGATGCTACTGGTTCGCCGCAGCCTTGACCTGCGCGAGTATCTGGTCGAGTTCACGGCGATCCAGAAATCGTCCGGCGACAACGACGGCCCGAATGCGGCGCACGTTCTCAATGCCAGCGAGAGGATTGCCTTCCAGCAACACAAGGTCCGCTGCCTTGCCCGGAGCAATCGAGCCGAGAGTCTTGTCGCGGCCGAAGTAGCGTGCGGGATTGATGGTCGCGGTCTGCAACGCCGCGAGCGGTGACATGCCGCTGCGTACCATCGCTGCGAGCTCGTCGTGCAGGCAGAAGCCGGCGATGACGGCATCGCAGCCAGCCAGAAGAGGGACGCCTGCGTTAGCCATGTCAGCGGTCATCGCGGCCGAGCTCCGTGCCCGCGCTTCGAAGATCCGTGTCACGGCGGGGTTGTGGGGGATTTCGCGCTGATTCGCTGCCCACATCTCGCGCAAGTGCCGGCTGGCGTATGCAACCTGTTCGGCGGGGACGGACGAGGCCGCGGTTCCAATCGTCACCAGCTCCGCGCCGACCAGCGTCGGGGTCTGCCAGATGTGCCGCCGAGCGAGCATCTCGATCAAGGGCCGGCACGGCTCCGGCCGATACTCCTGGCCGCCCGAACACGACGCCCACAATCGTCCTTCCGACAAGTGCTCGATGCTGGTCAGTCCCGCATTGATCGCCTCCTCAGGTGTGACGGTCAGCGGCACGTGGCCTGCGAGCGGAAGATTCTGGCGGCGTGCCTCGTCTGCGATCGCGAAAAACGCGTCGCGCGGGGTGTTGTTATGAACTTTGATCAGATCGACGCCACGCCGTTTCAGCAGTCGAACCGCGGCGCGTCCATCAGCGGCGGTCTTCACCCGCATCCTGAACGGCCAGTCGCCTGGGGCGTCGTCGAGAATCGGACCGGCGGCGACAATGCGCGGGCCTAGAAGCCGTCCCGAAGCGGTCGCGGCGCGCAGCCGCAAGATCAAGTCGAGATCGGAGCCCATGTCGCGGATGCTCGTCACGCCGTTGGCCACGTGCAGGCGGAGCGATGACTCGCCGGCCCCTTCCGTATGCGCGTGCATGTCCCAGAGCCCTGGAATCAGGAAACCGTTCTGGCCGTCCACGATTTTCGCTCCGCGCGGCGCAACGCCGTTGGCCGTGATGCTGCCAATCGTGTCTCCCGTCACGATCACCGTTCTGTTCGGTACGACATGGCCGTCGAGCACGTCGACGACAGTGACACCAGTGATTGCCAGCACTCGCGATTGCGCCGTGACCATGCGCGGACTCGGCTCGGTGAAGTGCAATCCGCTGCCGTGTTCCTGCCGCTGCGCCTGCCCCGGCGCTTGTGCGCGCGTGACTCCGACCGCCACCACGAAGACTCCGGCAGCGGCTGCCATCGTACGGACCACCCGGCCGGCGACAATTGCCATCACTTCAAGCCCTTCTAACAAAGTCGGAGAGATGCCTGGCGCCACAGCGGCCAGACGCGGCCCGGATTGGGCCTTCCTCGTCGGCGCGGCCCATTGTTTCACGGACAGCGTACGGACTCGACAAGTCACGGAGCACGCTTGATTGGCCGGGAGGCCCAAGCGGCGCGGCCGATGTTAATCGCATGAGTTGACAGGCCGCGTGCCGCGGTATACTTTGTATTATAAAGTTTGCGATACAAAGTCCGCCGATTGCGAGGCCGTCAACCATGAACATCATCCGAGCGACCCATCTGGGCATGTGCTTCGGCGTGCGCGACGCGATCGCCCTCGCCCTCGAGAGCGCCCAGGCCGCGCCGCTCACCATCCTCGGCGATCTCGTCCACAACCCGACCGTCCTCGAGGCGCTGGCGGCCAGGGGCGTCGCCATGGCCACGGATGTCGCCCAGGTCACGACGCCGACCGTGATGGTGACCGCGCACGGCACCTCCCAACGTCATCTCGCCCGCACCCGTGCGCTCGGGCTGACGGTCGTTGAAGCCACCTGTCCGCTCGTGCACGTCGCCCATCGCGCAGTGAGCGCACTCGTCCGCGACGGCTACCACGTCGTCATCATCGGCCAGCGCGATCACGTCGAAGTGCGCGGATTGACCGGCGATCTCGACGACTTCGACGTGGTGCTCGACGAGGCAGGCGTCCAGGCGCTCGAGGAGCGCCCGCGCATCGGTGTCGCCGCGCAGACGACGCAATCGATCGAAAAGGTGCGGCATCTGGTCGGGGTGATCCGTAAGCGCTTCCCGCGATCGGACGTCCGCTTCATCGACACGGTATGCAAGCCGACGAAAGAACGGCAGCAAGCCGCCGTCGATCTCGCCCGGGCATCCGATATCGTCATCGTCATCGGCGGCGCAACCAGCAACAACACGCGAGAGCTGGTCAAGACATGCGGTCGCTATTGTGCGCGCGTCCATCACGTGCAGACCGAGGCAGATCTGATCCCCGGGTGGTTTCGCGACGTCCGCACCGTCGGGATTACCGCCGGGACGTCGACACCGGACGACGTGATCGATCGCGTCGAGGGGCGCATCCGGATGTTCGCCGTCGAGGAACTGGAGTGCGCCCGATGATCTGGCGGAGCCGCGAACGCGCACACTGGGTGTTCGTCGTCACATTCGCCGCGGGGATGGCGTGGGTCGAAGCGGCCTGCGTCTATTACCTTCGCGTCATGGTCGATCGCATCGTCCCGTATCAGCCGGACCCGCTGCCGATCCGCGGCACGCTTGGCGAGGTCGAGCTCGTGCGCGAAGGGGCGACGCTGCTGATGCTGGCGATGACTGGCCTGCTCGCCGGCCGCACCTGGCGCACGCGCCTGGGCTATGCCGCGATCGCGTTCGGCTGCTGGGACATCCTCTATTACGTCTTCCTGCGGATCATGTCCGGGTGGCCCACCTCGCCGTTCGACTGGGACATTCTCTTTCTGTTGCCGCTGCCATGGTGGGGACCGGTGCTCGCGCCCGTCTGCATCGCGTTCCTGATCGTGGTGTGGGGAACGCTGGTGACGCAATCGCCAGACGGCGTTCCGGAGACGCCGCTGACGCGGACGTCGTGGAGCGCGGGCATCGTGCTCGCGTTGTGGGTGTTCATGGCGGATGCGATCCGGGCCTTGCCCGCAGGATCGGACGCGGTCCGTCAGGTGCTGCCGGCAGTGTTCAACTGGCCGGTGTTCGCCGCGGCACTCGCGCTCATGGCCGCGCCGCTGGCCCACAGCGCCTGGCGATCGTTGTCGAGCCGGGGGAGCCTCGGCGGCACCGAGCGTCTTGGCACCATGCTGTCGCGCTGCGAATAGCGCAGCCGCGCGCGAGCAGGGATCAGCGACAATGATCCGATGCACGTTTTGTGGAATTCACGCGTTCGTTGGCCGGCGCTGGTCCTGCTGTTGGTCATGGCCGGGTGCAACAAGGCGCCGGAAACTCCGGAGATCAAGCAGAACGGCATCTTCATGCAGGCCGAAGGCTCGCTCATCGAAATGCGCAGACTCGGCACGCTCGGAACGTCGTACGGGCCTCGGCTCTATCCGGAGATACCGGAGTATTCCATCCCCGTCGTCACCGACGTCGGACCGATGTATGTGAACATCCCGGACGTCTCCGTGTCGCGTCTGAAGGGCATCGAGTGGCATGGATACCGTCTCGGCGGGAACGGTTCGGTCGGCAGTCCAAGCACCGCGACAGCGCAGGACTGGAAACGCGTGACGATCGTGACCGAACCGACGAAGACCGCGGGACTCTTCAAGGTAATCGTCAGCGGAGCGGATGCGAAGACAGGCCGTTGGAAGCCTGAATTGGCGCACGAGTACTTCGGCCTGACCGTGGACGAGGGCTACAAGCCGAGTCCGATCTGGGCGGTGAAGATCAAGTAGCCGCTCCAAGCGGCTTTCGAGTTCGATACATGTCGCTCACTTGCGTGCGGGACTCTGTTGCGCGAAAGCTTCGGCGATTTTCAGCGCAACAGGCGCGACGTCGCCGAACGACGTGTTCGTCGCCACGGCGACGACGAGGCCGCGATCGGGGAATGTCAACAACGACGTCGAGCCGCCCATGACGAATTCGCTGTCATGACCGATCGAGGTTGTCGATGCGCCGGCAAGTGAAACCGTTTCGAGGTCCCAGCCGAGTCCGTAGCCGGTCTCTTCACCAGAGGCGAGCCGCTGCGCGGTCTGCATCATCTTGACGGTCGCGGGCTGCAGCAACTTGCCACCGTTCACCGCCATCGCGAAGCGCACCAGATCGGAGGGCGTCGACAGGAATCCGCCGCCCCCCGCCATGCAGGAATAGCCTCCATCGCGCGCGAGGTCGGGACCATAACGCGGATCTGCACCAAACCTCGGATGGTACGGCGTCGCCCGATCCGGAACGGACTCGGTGAGGTCCGGCGTCGTATCGCCCATACCGAGCGGCTTGAAGATCTGCGTGCGCATGTAGGTGAAGAACGGTTCCTTGGCGACGTGTTCCACGGCGGCACTCACCAGAATCCAGCCGAGGGTCGAGTACTGCCGCTTGGTCGCGGGCTCGAACAGCAGCGGACGGTCCGCGAAGCGCGGCAAGGCATCGAGCGTCCGCTCGCAGCGTGCCGAATAGAGCGGCTCTTCGTCACCGCCGTCTCCCCTGACGCCGCCGGTATGTGCCATCAGCTGGCGCAGCGTTACCGGCCACTGTTTCTCGGGGAATGAAGGCACGTAGGTCTGAATTTCGGCGTCGAGGTGGAGCAGATCCTTCTCCATCAGCAGGCCGACGGCGGCGGATGTGAGCGGGATCGACGCGCCGCCGATCCTGAACCGGGTGATTGGCGTGACGGGCACACGCTTCTCGAGGTCTGCCCAGCCCAATCCTTCCGCCCACACGATCTCGCCACCAATGCCTACGGCGACCGACAGTCCGGGTAGATTCTTTTCCATCAGGCCGGCACGCGCCGATTGCCGCGCCTGCTCGACCGCTGCCGCCCACTGCGGCGAGGGAGCGGACTGCATCACGGATGACACCGCCGTCGGATCGGGGTGCAGCGGTCTGGCGGTGGCGTTGACGTAGACGAACAGTCCGACGACAAACAGCCCCAGGAGCAGAGGGGGCACCGCGATGATCGCGAGCCATTTTTGCTTTCGACTGTTCAACATGCGCAGTTCTGGATGAGGCGGTTAACTTTATAATACAAAGTTATCCCGTGTCAACGCGCCTCCACTGTCGAGCTGCGTCACTCACATAGCTTGCACGTCGTTAACACGCGTCACAATGGAACGTCCTCACCAGCAATGAAGCCGGTTTGCGACGGGAGGTCGAATGTCTTTCCTGCATGACCTGCGATACGCGGTGAGGATGCTGCGACGCTCGCCTCTGTTCACGGCGGCGGCGCTGCTCTCGCTGACGGTCGGGATCGCCGGCACCGCAGTCGTCTTCAGCCTGGTCGACGCCGCGATGTTCCGGAGACTTCCCTTCGCTGACCCCGATCGCCTGGCCGTCCTCAACATCACGCAGCGCACGCCGCGCGAGGGGGAATCACGGCACCGATGGTCCTGGGCCCGCTTCCAGTTGCTGCAGCGCTACGCGAAGTCCTTCGAGGCGCTCGCGACCAGTTCCAACAACGTCGTCACGATAACTGGAACGAACCATCCCGAGCCGATTGCCGTGGAGGTGGTCTCTGCGCAGTACTTGAACGTAATGGGCGCGCGCATGGCCGCCGGCATTGCGTTCGACGCGAGCCAAACCGCCGCGGGTTCCCCCGCCGTCGTCATCAGCCACGACTTGTGGCAACGCAGGTTCGGTGGTGCCGACCATGTACTGGGCGGCAGGTTGCAAATGAACGGCGTCAACTTCACGCTGGTGGGAATCGCGGCACGCGGCTTCAACGGGGTGTCGGGGCTCGCCCAGGCATGGATTCCCGCAGCCGCTGCGCCGCTCACGACCTATCGAGATTATCTGACCACGAATCAAAACTTCATCACGGTCATCGGGCGGCTGCGGCCCGGTGTCAGTCTCGACGCCGCGCGAGCGGAGCTCGCGGTGCTCGGGCCGCGCATCCACGCCGAACAACCAAGCGAAGCGGAGACGCCTCAGGACGTGTTCTCCGCGACGGCCATGGCGCTGAACGATGCGCGCATCGACGCGGTCACCCGCCGCGCTCTGATGCTGCTCGCCGCCGCCGCAGGAATGTTGCTGCTGATCGCGTGCGCCAATGTCGCGGGGCTGTTGATCGGCCGTGCCGCGGAACGGCGGCGCGAGATCGCGATCCGGCTCGCGATCGGATCGGGACGCGGTCGTCTCGTCCGCCAGATGCTCGTCGAAGGAACGGTGCTCGCTTTCGCCGCTGGGGCGGCGACGTTGATCGTCACCTCCTGGGTCATCCGCTTCGTGCGCGTACCGCCGTCACTGGCGAGGGGACGCAACTTCTACGGCGCGGTCGGAGAATTCGCGAACCCGACCACGGACTGGCGTCTGGTGGCATTTACCTTCGCCGTCTGCGCTGCGACCGTTTTCCTGTGTGCGCTGCTGCCGGCGTTGCGCTCGACCCGTACAAGTATCGCAGCAGATCTGAAACGAGGCGATACCTTCTCGGCCGGGAGCACCGCGCGGCTGGCGCTCCGTGAAGCGATGGTTGGCGTGCAGATGGCGCTCGCCGTTCTACTCCTGGTCGCTTGCGGCCTGCTGCTGAGCAGCTACGTGCGGCTCCGCCAGACGCCGCTCGGATTCGATCCGGACGGCGTGCTCTCGTTCATGATCCGGCCGTCGGAAGTGAAATACACCACCGCCGCGGCGCCGGCGCTCATCGACCGCGTGCTCCAGGAGATCGAGCAGGTGCCGGGAGTCGAGGCGGCGAGCGTCGACGGCTGTGCGCCGCTGTCGACCCAGTGCGCGAACGGATCGCTTCGCATCGTCGGCCGTGCCGCGGATGCTGATGCGCCGACGGTCCTTCGGCATTACGTAGGACCGGATCATTTCAAAACGCTGCGCGTGCCAATCGTCAGGGGCCGTGCGCTCGACGGCCGCGATCGAGCCGGCAGCCCGCCGGTGGTGGTCATCAACGAGGCAGCGGCACAACGATTCTGGCCGGGAGAAGATCCGATCGGAAAACGCGTCTGGTTCGACGGTGCCGCGGCATTCGGCAGTCCGCAGGCGAGCGCCGAGATCGTCGGCGTTGCCGGCAACGTCGCGTATCAGCCGCTCAACGAGCATCCGATCCAACCGGACTTCTTCACGCCGTACTCACAGTTCACGTATCCGACGCGGATGGTGCTCGTTCGCGCACGCACGGGCGAGCCGCTGACGCTCGTGCCGCAGATCGAGCAGGCGGTCAGGCGCGCGGATCCGGATCTCGCATTGTTCGACGTGCAGGCGATGCCGGCGCGGGCGGCGCTATCGTGGTCGAAACACAGTTTTCAAACCGCGCTGCTCGCGGTCATCGCGCTCATCGCGCTGCTGCTGAGCGCGACCGGTATCTATGCAGTGACCTCTCACGCCGTCACCGCGCGCACCCGCGAAATCGGCGTGCGCATGGCGTTGGGGGCGACGGCGCGCCAAATCGCGCACGCGGCGATGACGCCGACGCTTCGGTTTGCGTTGCCGGGCGCGGCCGCGGGAATAGCCGGGGCAATGGTGCTCGGTCGCGTTCTCCGCTCGACTCTCTACGAGACGAGCCCGCTGGATCCCACCGTGCTCATCGCGGCGGTTTCAGTCTTGATCGGCGTGGCCGTCGCCGCCAGCTCCATGCCGGTGCGTCGCGCGCTGCGGGTCAACCCTGTCGATGTGCTGAGAAGCGAGTAGCGCTTCGTTCGCCGAAGCTTCTTGCCATCGGCCGCTCACGCGGCTGACCGCCGTGGGGAATCTGGCCGCTCTACAGGTTGACCGCGAGCGAAGGATCGCGTGTGCGATCTGCCCGCGGCTTCCACGATAAAGTAGCAGCCAGCAACATGCAGAAGCGGCGGCTGGGCAAGAGCAATCTCGAGGTCTCGGCGCTGGGACTGGGTTGCATGGGCATGACCTCCTCCTACGGCGCGCCGCCGGATCGAGCCGAGATGGTCGGCTTGCTGCGCGCGGCCGTCGATCGCGGCGTGACCTTCTTCGACACGGCCGAGGTCTACGGCCCGTTCCTCAACGAAGAGCTCGTTGGCGAGGCGCTGGCCCCGTTTGGCGGACGGGTAGCGATCGCGACCAAGTTCGGCTTCAAGCTCGATCCAAACGGCGGTGCGATGTGGATCGGACTCGATAGCCGTCCCGAACACATCCGGGCGGTCGCGGAAGGGTCGCTGCGCCGCCTGCGCGTCGATGCGATCGACCTCTTCTACCAGCACCGCGTCGATCCCGAGGTGCCGATCGAGGAGGTCGCCGGCGCGGTTCGCGATCTGATCCGCCAGGGCAAGGTGAAGCACTTCGGACTGTCGGAAGCGGGCGCGCAGACGATTCGCCGCGCGCATGCCGTGCAGCCGGTCGCCGCGGTGCAAAGCGAGTACTCGCTCTGGTGGCGGCGTCCGGAGGAAGACGTCATGCCGGTGCTCGAAGAACTGGGCATCGGCTTCGTGCCCTACAGCCCTCTCGGCCGAGGCTTTCTGACCGGCACGATGGACGCGCACACCGCGTTTGACACCAGCGATTTCCGCAGCGCGCTTCCGCGCTTCACGACCGCCGCGCGAAAAGCCAATCAGGGCCTGGTCGATCTGCTGACCGCAATGGGTGCGCGCCGGCGGGCGACGCCGGCGCAGATCGCGCTGGCGTGGCTACTGGCGCGGAAGCCGTGGATCGTTCCCATCCCCGGCACCACGAAGTTGCATCGACTCGAGGAGAATCTCGCGGCTGCCGCACTCGAATTGACCGGCGACGAGGTTCGCGAGATCGACCGCGCCACGGCGGATATCGCGGTGCAAGGAGATCGCTACCCCGAGCACTTCGAACGTCTCACGGGTCTGTGACGG
>JBKPSE010000111.1:0-15528 GCA_046765855.1 Acidobacteriota bacterium
AGCCTGGAGAGTACCGCGAGCGCCTGGAACTGAAGTCCGGCGTTCGCGTCATCAGCCGCATTCCACGCGCCGCGGCACTGCGCCTGCCCGGCGACGCATCCGAGAGCGATCCCGCAGTGGTGGCGTTCGATGTCAGCGAGGGGGAGCTCAGCGGGTTCCGCATTGTCGGCGACGCTGCCACGCCGCTTGGCGCCGGCGTCGTGATTCGCGGCGCGACGGTCACGCTGAGCGATCTCGAGATTACCGGCGCCAAACACGCCGCGGTCGAGTACGTCGGCGCCGCGGGCGGGTCGATGCTGGCCGGATATTTTCACGATAATCCTGGCGCCGCGATCGTCGTTCGCAACGGGGCCGCGCCGCGCATCGCGCACAACGCGTTCGTGCGCAACGCGATCTCCTCGTCTGCTCCGGGCACGCTGGTCGTCGAAGCCAACGCGCATCCGGTCATCACCGGCAACACCTTCTTCAACATGCGCGCAGGCGCGCTGCTCGTGCCCGCGACCGCCGAATTCGCCGCGGTGCCGCGCGAGAACTGGTTCGTCCGATGACCACGGTGTTTCGCGACATCGGCGCCTATCGCATCGTCCGCGAGATCGGGCACGGCGGCATGGCCACCGTGTTTCTTGCCGAGGATACGCGCGAGGCGAGGCAGGTGGCGCTGAAGCTCGTCTCGATGGCCGCCGACCGCGAAGGGCGCGAGGTGCTCGATGCGGAACGGTGGGGGACGAAGCTGCAGGCGGGTCTGGCCGACACCTGCGGACTCGTTCCGCGTGTGTTCGAGGAGGGGGATCAGCCGCCCTACTACTTCATCGCGATGGAGTACGTGCAGGGGGAGAACCTCTCCGAGCTGATCGCCCGTGGACCGGTCGCTCCCGCGGAATCGGTGCGCATCGCGGCCGAGCTGTGCAGGTTCCTCGACACGGCGCATCGCTTCAGCACCACGATCGACGGCCGCCAGTTCTGCTCGCTGGTGCACGGCGACCTCAAGCCGCGCAACGTGCGTCTCACCGATGGCGGCGAGATCAAGGTTCTGGATTTCGGCATTGCCAAGGCGTTGTCGCTGAGCCGCAAGGTCACGCGCAACGATTTCGGCAGCATGCCGTACCTCTCTCCGGAACGGCTGGATTCGACGCACGTCGATACGTATGCGGATCTCTGGGCGCTGGGCGTCATCCTCTACGAACTGTTGACGGCCAACGCGCCATTTCAGGCGGTCGATACGCGGCGCCTCGAGCACCAGATTCGCGCCGGATACGCCCACCGGCCGCTGCCGGCCGCGTGTCCTGTGGGACTTCGCGCGATCGTCGCGCGGCTGCTCGCGCCGACGCCGTCGGAGCGATATCCGTCGGCGGCGCTGGTCCTCGCGGATCTGCAGCGCTTCCAGCAGGGCACTGCCACGCTGGCAGAGACGGCCGGCTTTCCGGCGCGTCTCGACGATGCACCGACGCGCAATACGCGCGCGACCGCAGAGGACGATCCGGAGCGAACCCGGCGAACGACGCCTCCTGCAGCAGGCACGGACGCGCCGCCGGCCGCCGCACCGCCGCCTGCAAATCCGCCGCAGCAGAGAGCAGCCGTGGCGCCGCGCCGGGGGTTCCGTTCGCATCCCGTCCGAACCCTGCTGCTGGTTGCGGCGCTCTTTCTCTCGTTCAACGAAATGGCGATCGGGTTCAAGGCGAATCGCGTCGCGGCAGCCGTGGCGACGCGCGATCTCGACACGCTGGACGACATGTGGAGCGAGTACGACGACCTCTCGCGGCGGAGTTACCTGCGCATGGGCGTGGCCCGCCTCGAACAGGTGCTGCCCGCGAGAGTCGATGCGCTGACGGCGCAGGTGATCGCGAATTACCGGACGGCGCTGCCGACCGTTCGCGAACGCCAATGGCAGACGGCGCGCCGCAACCTGCAGCGCGCGCTCGTCCTCGCGCCCGCGAACCGATCGCTGAAGGCGGCGCTTCGCTACTGCGAAGGGCATCTGCATCGCATCGACGGCGAAGCGGAGAAGGCGCGGCGCCGCACCGCCGCTGCGCGTCAGCACTTTACCGAAGCGGTATCGGCGTTTCGCGAGGCCGCGGAGCTGCGCCGCGAGTGGCCGGATCCCTTCCTTGGCCTGGCGCGCGTGTTCATCTACGGCCTCGACGACATCGATCGCGCCGCCGACGCGCTGGCGCAGGCGCAGAAGCTCGGGTACGCGACCGGCGATCGCGAGAACGCGCAGCTCGCTGACGGGTACCGCACGCGCGGCGACAGCCTCTGGCAGACGGCGCGGCGGCTGGCGGACATGCCGCAGGAGCCGGAATACCTGCAGCGCGCGACCGATTCCTACAAGCAGGCACAGCAACTCTACGAGCGTGTTCCCGGCTATCCGGGCGTGGCGACGAATCTGCGCCGGACGCGCCGGGCGCTCGAGCAGATCGACGAACGGCTCACGATGCGCGCGCTCGAGCGCGACGAAGTCGCACGGACGGAGCCGCCATGGCGGTGACGTATACGACTGCGGCTGCGCGCGACGCCGCTCGCTGGCAGAGCCGGGCCGCGCTGCGCATCGAGCCGCTCGAGCTCGCGCTCGCAGGCGTATCGCTGTTTGCCATCGTCCTCGCCCTCATGGCCTTTTCGGGCGCGGGCAAACAGGCAAGGCCGGCCGGGCACGCCGGAGTAAGACCAGTGGATCTGAACACGGTGGCGGATGCCGCGCCGCTCGAACCGGTGCTCGCTCGCATCCGGACGGATCCCGCAGCCCGACGCGACGCGGCGCGCGGACTGTTTGCCTATCTCGTGCAGGCCGACGGGGGGCGCAGGACCATTTCGGACGTCCGCACGCTCAATCGCGCCCACGTGCTGACGCCGGGCGAGATCGCCGAGATCAAACCGATGCTCGCCGTCCGGTCGCGGTCGGAGGCGCGCGGCGCACTGCTGCTGTGGCTCGCGTTGTACGTCTTGTCGTTCCACGCCGTATCGCTGCTGTGGCGCATCCGCGGCATGAGCGGCGATCGAGTACTGCTCGTTGGTGCGCACGTGCTGACCGCGTTCGGTCTGGCCGCGATGGTCGCGCGCCAGGATCCGATCCGCGACGCCGTTCTCTTCGTCCGCTACACACAGGGGATCATTGCGGGCCTTGCGCTGACAGCGGCGATCTCGTTGGTGAATCTGCGCACGGCGTTTCTCCGAGGTGTGAGCTACCTGCCGCTTCTCGCGGCATTTGCACTCTCGTTGACCCTGATTGTGTTCGGCGGCGGCCCGACCGGCAGCGGCGCCAAGGTGAATCTCGGACCTGTTCAACCAATCGAAGCCATCCGCGTCCTGCTCGCGCTGTTTCTCGCCGGCTACTTTGCGCGCAATTGGGAGCTGCTCCGGGCGGTGCGCGCCGAATCGATCGGCAGCGTGCCGGTTCCGCGGTGGCTGCACCTGCCGCGGTTGCGCTACACGCTTCCCGTGCTCGCCGCGGTCGCAGTGGCGCTGCTGCTGTTCTTCCTCCAGAAGGATCTCGGCCCTGCGCTGATGCTGTCGCTGATGTTCCTCTCGGTCTACGCAATTGCCCGAGGGCGCGTCGGCCTGGTCGTCGTCGGCGCGCTGCTGCTCGGGGCGGGCTTCTATCTCGGGTATCGCCTCGGCATCTCCGCGACACTCGCCGAGCGCGTCCGCATGTGGCAGTCACCCTGGGACAACGCTGCCCGCGGCGGCAATCAGGTCGCGCACGCGCTGTGGGCGATGGCCACCGGCGGACTGTTCGGCACCGGACCAGGGGACGGAGACACGGGCTACATTCCCGCCGGCTATACCGACCTGGTGCTCGCGTCGATCGGCGAGGAGCTCGGCTTCGCCGGTCTGCTGACGATTGCCGTCGTTTACGTCGTGATGATCGCTCGGGCGCTGCGCACCGCGCGCCGCGCATCGACCGACTACGCGTTCTTCCTGGCGACGATGCTGGCGCTGCTGTTTGCCGTGCCGGCGCTGCTGATGGCGGCCGGGACCATGGGTCTGATTCCGCTCACCGGAGTCGTGACGCCGTTTCTGAGCTACGGCGGATCGGCGATGCTGGCGAATTTTGGCGCGCTTGGCCTGCTCGCCTCGATCCGGTCGGACCGCGAGCCCGCCGCCGCACTGGAGAGTTTCGATCGTCCGCTGCGATGGCTATCGAGCACCCTCGCCGTCGCCGCGGCGGTGCTGGTCGTTGCCGCCGCGCGCGTGCAGGTGACACGGGCGGACGAGCTGGTGGTGCGGCCGCATCTCGGCCTGCAGGCCGACGGCATGCGCCGCTACCAGGACAATCCCCGGGTGCTCGATCTCGTTCGTGCCATCCCCCGCGGCACGATCGTCGATCGCAACGGCGTTCTGCTGGCCGGTCCCTGCACGCCTTCGCCAGCCGCCGGCGACGAACGCTGCTATCCGCTCGGCGGCCGCGCGTTTCATCTGCTTGGCGATGCGAGGAATCGCGTCAACTGGAGCGCCTCGAATACCTCCTACGTGGAACGCGATGCCGAATCCAAGCTGCGCGGGTTCGACGATCACGCGACGATCGTACCGGTCCCCGACGCGGACGGCAGCGATGCGACGGCGCTGCGGCGCGACTACCGCGATCTCGTCGCGGTCCTGCGCCATCGCGACGATCCCGAGCATCCCGCAGTCAAGGCGGCGATGAACGCGCGGCGGCAGCTGCGGCTGACGATCGATTCGCGCCTGCAGTCGCGCGTCGCCGCCATCGTCGCCGATTACGCGCGCAAGTCGGAGAGCGGTCACGCGGCGGCAGTGGTCATCGATCCGGCGACCGGGGACCTGCTGGCGAGCGTGAGTTATCCATGGCCCGAGGACTCGACGCCGCCGCGAGCCGATCAGTCGTCGCCGGAGGCGACGGACGCGCTGCTCGATCGCGCCCGCTACGGGCTGTATCCGCCCGGATCGACATTCAAGCTCGTCACCGCCGCGGCCGCGCTGCGGCGCGATGCAGGCGCAGCGGCACAGACGTTTACGTGCAGCCGCTTGCCAGACAACCGCGTCGGCGCCAAGGTGCCGGGCTACGCCCGGCCGGTCCGCGACGATCAGCTGGACAAGACCCCGCACGGAACGATTGACATGCACCGCGCGCTGGTGGTCTCGTGCAATGCTTACTTTGCCCAGCTCGCGGCGAAGTTGGGGCCGCAGGCGCTCCTCGCCGCGGCTCAGCCCGCGGAGATCGCGCTCGCGCGCAACAACGCGATGCCGCGCGTGCGCGACACGCTGCCGCAGGCGGGCTACGGCCAGGGGGACGTGCTCGCCTCGCCGCTGCGGATGGCGCGCATCGCGGCCGCGATCGCGTCGGACGGCAACATCCGCGAGACGCGAATCGAAGCCGGCGCGGCCGCCGCCGCGGCGCAACGATTCGTCAGTCCGCAAATCGCGCAGCTTCTCGCGCGCGACATGCGCAGCGTCGTCCTTGACGGAACGGGGCGGAGCCTGCGCGCGCATGCGGTCGCGATTGCAGGAAAGACGGGCACCGCCGAAGTCGCCGGCAAGCCGTCGCACTCCTGGTTCGTCGGCTTCGCGCCCTATGGACCGGCGCGTTCGAAAATTGCCGTTGCCGTGCTGCTCGAGAACGCCGGCTACGGCGGCTCGGGTGCGGCTCCGGCCGCTGGCGAAATCGTCGCCGCTGCGGCATCGCTCGGGCTGGTGCGCTGAGGGACATCGACAATGGACATTGCTGGTAAGGCCCGGCAGCTCGAACGCAAGCTGGCGCGTACCGTAGACGCGGCGATTACCGAGCTCGTGGGACGGGACGATCCCGCACCGATCGAGATCGTGCACGCCGTGCTCGACCGCGCCGAGCGCGAGATTCAGGAGATCGGCCGCGGCCGCCGCGTCTTTCCATTCAACCGGGCGAGAATCGTCGCGGTCGCCTCACCGCGCGACCGGCAGGCGCGTGCGCGCCTCGAAGCCGTGCTCGCCGGACCGCCATCGCTGGCCGACCGGCTCGCCGATCGCTTGCGCGGCGCCGGGTGCGCCGATGCGCGAGTCACCACCGAAGTCCTGTTCGTGAAGCAGGCCGGCGGCGACTGGGAGAATCCTCGCTTTACGGTGGAGTTCGATCGCATCGCGGGCGTGGCGCCCGTCGTCACTGCAACCGCAGCTCCGGCGGCGACAGAACCGCCGCGCCTGAGACTGACGATCCTCAAAGGCACGACAGAGCAGCGGGCCTACTCGTTCAGCGGCGGCCGCATCGACATCGGCCGGCGCGCCGAGGTGCTCGATCAGAAGCAGCGGCTGGTCCGCACCAATCACGTCGCCTTTGCCGACGACGAGGCGAGCGAGAATCGCAGCGTCTCGAGGCGGCACGCGCACATCGAATACGTGGCCGGCGAAGCGGGCTATCGAATCTGGGACGACCGCAGCGTGCACGGGACGAACATCGTGCGCGGCGGCCGGACGGTGAAAGTGCCTGCCGGCGCGCGCGGCGCGCGCCTCGCCACAGGTGACGAGATCGCGTTGGGCCAGGCGCGCCTGCGGGTAAGCATTGGTTAGCTGGATGGTGTGGCCGGCGAGCCTTTCGCCCCGCCGGACCCTCTACGCGCTCGCTACACCGCCACTTCTTCGGCGGTGACGAGTCCCAGTTCCTTGCGGACTTTGTCCTCGATCGCCTTGCAGGTCGCGGGATTGTCTTTGAGGAACTGCTTGACGTTCTCGCGTCCCTGACCGAGGCGCTCGCCGCTGAAGGCGAACCAGGTGCCGCTCTTCTCGACGATCTTGCGGTCGACGGCGAGATCGAGCAGATCCCCTTCCTTCGAGATCCCCTCGCCATACATCACGTCGAACTCCGCCTCGCGGAAGGGCGGCGCGACCTTGTTCTTGACGATCTTCACGCGCGTGCGGCCGCCGACGACCACGTCGCCGTCCTTGATCGCGCCGATGCGGCGGATATCGATGCGGACCGACGAGTAGAACTTGAGCGCGCGGCCGCCAGTGGTCGTTTCCGGGTTGCCGAACATGACGCCGATCTTCTCGCGCAGCTGATTGATGAAGATCAGGCAGGTCTTTGACTTCGATACGATGCCGGTGAGCTTGCGCAGCGCCTGCGACATGAGCCGCGCCTGCAGGCCCATCTGCGCTTCTCCCATCTCGCCTTCGATTTCGGCGCGCGGCACCAGCGCGGCGACCGAGTCGACCACGATGACGTCGACGCCGCCCGAGCGGACGAGGACCTCGACGATCTCGAGCGCCTGTTCGCCGTTGTCCGGCTGCGACACGAGCAGGTTTTCGAGATCCACGCCAAGCTTGCGCGCGTACTGCGCGTCGAGCGCGTGCTCGGCATCGACAAAGGCGGAGACGCCGCCCGACTTCTGGGCCTGCGCGATGACCTGCAGCGCCAGCGTGGTCTTGCCCGATGATTCCGGCCCGAAGATCTCGATGACGCGGCCGCGCGGCACCCCGCCGATGCCCAGCGCGTAGTCCAGGCTCACCGCGCCGGTCGAGATGGCGGGGATCTGCGCGATGACGTCTTTCGCGCCGAGGCGCATGATCGAGCCCTTGCCGAACTGTTTTTCGATCTGGCCGACGGCCAGCTCGATGGCCTTCGTCCGCTCGCGATCTTCGTGTGCTGCCATGAATCTCCCTCGTTTCTCATTCCCGGGGGATGTCCCCCCCGACTCCCAACGCGCTCTGGGTCGCCGCATCGATCGCGACGCTCGCCCGCACAGCCGACCACATCGGGACGCGGCCGTAGTCTAGGTGACGGGCAAGCAGCTGTCAAGCGAAAACGTTTTGATGCGTGCCCGTAGATGCCTGTGTATCAGTCAGTTGCTGCCATGCAGCACTTTCGCCCCTTCTGCAGAACTGTGCAGAAACAGCGTACCCTGCGAGCGTGACAGGGGAGGTCCAGCGGATCGAGCAAGCGGCAAACCGGACCATCGGACAGTCGGGCATACCGGAAACCCGGAAACGGCGAATCCCAGAGTTGAAATCTGGAAATCCGGAGAGCAGGCCGGTACGATTTCCTTGATGCCATCCCCGATCGGACATGCGTTGGGAGGAATTGCCATCGGGTGGCATCTTTCGCCGCGGCAGAATCTGCAGACGGCGGCGGTCCTGGCCGCGGTGGCCGTCGCCCCCGATTTTGACCTCGCCTTCGGGACGCACCGCGAAATCAGCCACAGCATCGGCGCCGCCGTGGCCGCCGGCCTGGTTGCGCTGATCGCGACGCGCCGGCCGCGCTGGGCGCTCGCCGTCGCCCTCGCCTGGGCCTCGCACGTATTCCTCGACTGGTTGAGCAACGACACCCGTCCACCGCTCGGCGTCATGGCGCTCTGGCCGATCACCCGCGATTACTACAAGGCGAGCGTCGAGATCTTTCCGCCGGTCTCGCGCCGGTACTGGGAATCGCGCTTCTGGAGGTACAACGCGCACGCGCTGATTGCGGAGGTCCTGCTGGTCGGACCGCTGACGTGTCTGGCGTTGTGGTGGTCGCGGTTCCGCAGGTGATCACCCGTCAGTACGTATAGAACCCTCGTCCGCTCTTGCGTCCGAGGTGGCCCGCCGCGACCATCCGGCGGAGCAGCGGACACGGCCGGTACTTCGGATCGCCGATGCCGTCGTGGAGCACGTTGAGGATCGCCAGGCAGACGTCGAGCCCGATGAAATCCGCGAGCGTCAGCGGACCCATGGGATGGTTCATCCCCAGCTTCATGACGGTGTCGATGGCCTCGGGCGTCCCGACGCCTTCCATCACCGCGTAAATCGCCTCATTGATCATCGGCATCAGAATGCGGTTGGAGATGAATCCGGGGTAGTCGGCCGCTTCGACCGGCGTCTTGCCGAGCCTGCTGCAAAGATCCGTCGCAACTGCCATCGACTGCGCCGACGTCGCCTGGCCGCGAATCAATTCGACTAGGGCCATCAACGGGACCGGATTCATGAAGTGCATGCCCAGAACCTTGTCCGGACGTCTGGTCGCGGCGCCAAGCGTGGTGATGGAGATCGACGACGTGTTCGACGTGAGAATGACGTCGGACCTGGTGATCGCGTCGAGCCGCGCGAACACCTCGCGCTTCGCGTCCACGTTCTCGGCGATTGCTTCGACGACGTAGTCGGCGTCCGCAAGCGCGTCGAGCGACGGGGAGGCCTGCAGGCGTTCCAGCGCGGCGTCCCGATCGGCGGCGGTCATCCTGCCCTTGTCGACGAACTTGCCGAGGCTCTTCTCGATCGCTGCCTTCGCGCGATCGATTGCGGCCGGCAGCGCGTCGCACAGCTGCACGTCGAATCCGGACTGCGCGAATACCTGGGCGATGCCATTGCCCATGGTCCCAGCGCCAATGACGCCCACCCGGCGGATCTCCATCAGCCGGTTATATCATTTCATCCTGAGGCACGTGTCAGCGCGTCGCGCATGCGCGCGTCGGATCGGACGCGCTCGGATTCCAGGACGGCCGCGCTCGGGATCGCGCCGGCCGCCCTGAGCCGCTCGACGATCGTGTAATACGGCTCGCGATCCCATGGGGTGTTGGAGGCCCAGCCGGCGAGCGCCCACTCGAGCGGCGTCGTTTTCCAGGTGTCATCGGCGACATCAACCCGCGCGCCGCGCCGCAGCAGCGTGTCGACTACCGCGGCCTGCCCGTAATACGCCGCCACGTGCAGGCCGGTGTGCCGCGCGCCCTGGATGTTCATCGGCGTCTGCGGGTCGACGCCGCGATCGAGCAGGAACGTGACGGCGTCCGCCGCGCCGTAGGCGCACGCCCACGAGAACGCATCGATCAGCGCTTCGTGTGGGGCGCCGCGCAGCGCGCCGCCATCGTCGAAATAGGTGCGGACGACATCGACACGATTGAGACCCGCAGCCCCGGGAAGATCGAGCGGCGCACCGCGTGCGACGAGATGTCTGGCCGCGGCGGGCTGTCCGTTGGCGAGGCACGCTCGTATCAGACTGCTGCGATGACCGGCGAGTCCGGGCCGATCCATGCGAGCTCCGTGCTTCAACAGCACGTCGATGATCGGCAGCTGCACGCCCGCCTGCTCTGGCGGCGTGCTGGTTGCCACGAGACCGAGCGTCGTGCACTGGCTGCCGTAGACGTCAGCGGTGGCGTCGACTTCGGCGCCACGCTGGAGCAGCAGCTCGGCGATCGCCGCGGCATTCGGCGGACTCTTTTGTCGATAGCCTTCGACGCCATTCGCGGACGTGTAGACGAGCAGAGTCGCATGATGCTCGCGGGTGGATCGCGCGCGAACGAGATGGGGATGCGCGTCGAGCAGGCTGCGAAGCGTGGCTTCATCGCCGCTGACGATGGCGTCCGCCGCGCGCTCGAAGGCGGATATGTCTGAGTTCGTTCGCTGCAGCGACTCGAGATAGTCGGCGAACCTCGGCCAGCTCGCGAACCCGTGCGAGCGAGCGATGACCAGCTGCGCTTGCGCAAGCGTGCAGGACTCGTTGTCCTGCAGCAGACGCGACGTGGCGTAGCCGGCGACGCTTTCAATGGCGCCGTCGAACCCCTGGTCCAGCGCGTCGAGCCACGATGCCGCCCAGGCGCGGATGGCGTCCGCATCTCGAGAGCGACAGGCCTTCACCAGGTCCTTCGCGCGCTTTTTGTACTGTTCGAGATTCGGGTGAACGGGCAGAGGCAGCGCGTCCTGCGGATTCGGAAACATACGAATCTCCTTTCGTCATGCGCCTGGAGTCCGCACTGTCAGGCTGAAAGAAGGTTCGTCTCTTCCGAACGATGTGGGTGGGCACGGCCCTGTCCGCGGACTGGATGCGCCCCTACGCGCTGCCTCCAATCATAGTTCGATCGCCAGGGCGACGCCATTGCCGCCTCCAAGACAGAGCGAGGCGATGCCACGCTTCTTGCCAAGGCGCCGCAGCGCATAAATCAAGGTGGTGAGCACGCGTGCGCCGCTGGCGCCGATCGGATGGCCGAGCGCGACCGCGCCTCCGTGCACATTGACCTTCGCCGGCTCGATGCCGAGCTCGCGAAGGACGGCGACCATCTGCACCGAGAACGCCTCGTTGATCTCGAAGAGATCGACATCCGGCAATTCCCAGCCGACCTTTCGCGCGACTTTGCGCACCGCCTCGACCGGCGTCATCAGTACCAGCTTCGGCGCCAGCCCTGACGTCGCCTGACCGGCGATCCGCGCCATCGGCGTGATGCCGAGCGCCTTTGCCTTTTCGGCGGCCATGACGACGAGCGCCGCGGCGCCGTCGTTGACGCCGGGCGCGTTGCCGGCGGTGACGCTGCCGTCCTTCTTGAACGCCGGCTTGAGTCCAGCCAGCGTCTCGGTGCTCGTGTCGGCGCGCACCGCTTCGTCGTGCGCGAACGCCAGCGGCGCTCCTTTCTTCTGCGGGATCTCGATCGGGACGATCTCGTCTTTGAACCAGCCCTGGCTGGCAGCCTGCGCCGCCTTGCGATGGCTGTCGACGGCGTATTTGTCCTGATCCTCGCGGCCGACCTTGAAATGTTCGGCCACGTGCTCGCCGGCCATGCCCATGTGGCACTGATCGAACGCGCACCACAGTCCGTCGTGGATCATCGAATCGACCAGAGTGCCGTTGCCCATCCGCAGTCCTTCGCGCACGCGTGACAGCAGGTATGGCGTATTGCTCATCGACTCCATGCCGCCGGCGACGGCGATGTCGATGTCGCCGGTCGCGATTCCCTGGGCGGCGAGCATGACGGCTTTCAAACCCGAGCCGCACACCTTGTTGATCGTCATCGCCGCGACGTGCTCGTGCAGCCCGCCGTTGAGCGCCGCCTGACGCGCCGGATTCTGTCCTTCACCGGCGGCGACGACGTTGCCCATGATGCATTCGTCGACCGACGCCGGATCGATGCCGGCGCGCCGCACCGCTTCGCGCACGACAATGGCGCCCAGCTGCGGCGCGGTGAAGTCCTTGAGAGAGCCGAGAAATTTGCCGGTCGGCGTTCGAACGGCTGAAACGATGACGGAGTCGCGCATGAAGCTATCGGGGATCGTGGTTGCTGGTGCGTGGATCGTGGATCGTGGCTTGGGGAGCGGGCAACACCCGCAGTTCGGAGACCTCGTCGCCGAGCAGGCCGTTGAGCCGTTCGACGATTGTCTGGCGTGCGCGTTCGATTTCGCGCGGCCAGCGGCTGTCTTTCGGCGTTACGTAAAGGATTCCCTCACGCAGCTCGATCGTCGTCGCGCGTGCGAGCGCGGGGCCGACGGCTATCGACCACGCGAATTCGGTCCGCTCGCGCGAGGCGGGCTGCCGGCGGACGATTTCCGCGAGCACGCTCGACGCGACATCCTGGACGGGACGCATCTCTTCATTGTAGTCCCGCCGTGCGGTCACGCGGCGCGGCGGCGGCCGTTCGGCGCGCGCAGCAGACAGCGGAACTCCGGATAGCCGCGGAGCAGGCGGAGAACGTGCGCGGCAAGGTCGCGCGCGGTGCAGCTGTCGGGCAGCGTATCGTCGAAGCCGGACATGCGGGCCTCGCGCTTTTCGCGATCGCTGAGGTCGTCGGGGACCAGCGCGAGCAGCACGCGGCGGCCGAATCGCGGTTTGCCGCGCAGGCGCGCGCCCAGCATGGTCAGCGAACCGTTGGCGACGGCGTGGGCGACAATCGCGTGGTAATCGCTGAGCTCGTCCGTGGAGGGGATACGCGAACGTTCGTCGACGCGGAACCCGAGCGCGCGCAACGCCGCAATACGCGATGCGTCGCTTCCGCACGGCCCGATGAACAGGATTCCGCACTGAGTCGACACGTCTCAGCACCTCCGCCTTCAGCAGAGGCAACCGCCGTGCCACGCTGCCGGATTTCCGTCACCACGGGCGAAACCTCGCGCAAAGCCGCCGGAAACAGCACGTTCTTCGCTGGCGTGGCGCGTGCGAGAACCCCGGCTATGGCTGTAGTTTCATACCCCTTTGACGTCGCCGCCGACACCATCCTGCGCGATGGCATGACCGTACGCATGCGCGCCGTTCGCGAGGACGATGCCGAGGCGGTGCTGGCGCTGTTCGGGCAACTGTCCGAACGCAGTCTCTATTACCGGTTCATGACCGTGCCCCGCCTCGATCTCGCGCAGGCGCGCAGGATTGTGGCGATCGACTACGAGTCGCAGATGGTCGTCGTCGCCGAGCGCGGCGGCGCATTGTGCGGCATCGCGGGCTACTACCGCGATCCGGAGCGGCCAGAGCGAGCCGAAGTCGCGTTTGCGGTCGCGGACGCGATGCAGGGACGCGGGCTCGGCACGCGCCTGCTGGAGCGCCTGGCGGAAATCGCGCGCGATCGCGGCGTGCGGGCGTTCGACGCCTTCGTGCTTGGCGACAATCTCGCGATGATGGACGTGTTCCTGCAGTCCGGCTTCACTCTGACGCAGGGACTCGACAAGGGCATGTTCCACGTCGCGCTGGATTTGGAACCGACGCCGCACTTCGCCAGCGCCGCGGGACGGCGCTCGCAGCTGGCGGCGGCCGCGTCGCTGCGCCCGTTCTTCGAGCCGCGCTGCATCGCCGTCGTCGGCGCCAATCAGCAGCCCGGGCCCATCGGCTCCGAGATCCTGCACAACCTGCAGGCTAGCGGGTTCACCGGCAGGCTCGTCCCCGTACATCCTGACGCTGCCGAGATCGGCGGGCTGCGCGCGTTCGCGCGCGTGAGCGAGATTCCAGGCGATGTCGATCTCGCCGTGATCGTGGTTCGCGCCGCGAAGGTCGCGGCGATCGTCGACGACTGTCTCGGCAAAGGCGTCAAGGCGCTCGTGGTCATCAGCGCGGGCTTCAGCGAGGTCGGCGCGGACGGACAGGGGCTGCAGAACGAGCTGGTCGAGAAGATTCGCGCCGCTGGCGTGCGCATGATCGGTCCCAACTGCATGGGGATCATGAACACGGATCCGGCGTTCCAGGTCAACGCGACCTTTTCGCCGGTCGCGCCGCCGCAAGGACGGATTGCGTTCTCGACGCAGAGCGGGGCGCTCGGCCTTGCGATCCTGGACTACGTCAAGCGGCTGAACATCGGCATCTCGAGCTTCGCGTCGATCGGCAACAAGGCGGATGTGTCGGCGAACGATCTGCTGCAGTACTGGGCCGAGGATTCGCGCACGGACGTGATCCTGCTGTACCTGGAGAGCTTCGGCAATCCGCGCAAGTTCGCCGAGATCGCGCGCCGGGTCGGCCGCAGCAAGCCGATCCTCGCGGTCAAGGCCGGCCGATCGGATGCCGGTGCGCGTGCCGCGTCTTCACATACCGGTGCGCGCGCGACCAGCGAAGTCCTGGTCGAGACAATGCTGAAAGAGGCGGGCGTCATTCGTACCCGCACGCTCGAGGAGCTGTTCGATGCGGCGTCGGTGCTGGCGCACCAGCCGGTGCCGGGGGGCAACCGCGTTGCCATCGTGACCAATGCCGGCGGTCCGGCGATCCTCGCGGCCGACGCCTGCGAAGCGAACGGCCTGCAGGTGCCGGTGCTCGGTGAAGCGACACAGCGCGCGCTGCGCGGGTTCCTGCCCGCGGCAGCCAGCGTCGGCAATCCCGTCGACATGATTGCGTCGGCGACGCCGGAGCAGTACGGGAAGGCGCTCGAGGTCGTCGCTGCGGATCCGTCAGTCGACAGCCTGATCGCGATCTTCATTCCGCCGCTGGTGACCGAACCGGAAGCGGTCGCCGCTGCGATTCGCAGTGCGGCGGCGCAGATCCCGAAGCCGATGCTGGCGACATTCCTTGGAACGGCGGGACTGCCGCCGCAGCTCGCGCCGGTCCCGGCATTCGCGTTCCCGGAGGCGGCGGCGACGGCGCTGGCGCACGTCACCCGTTACGGAGCGTGGCTGAGAAAACCAGTCAACGTCGCCGAGCCCCTGCCGGAAGACGTCCGCGTCAAGGTACGCGCGTTCATCGAGAAGGCGGCGACGCCGCACGACCGCTGGTTGACGCCATTCGAGGCGGAGACGTTCCTCGCGGCGGCCGCGTTGCCCGTGCTGCGCTCGCGCACGGTGTGCGGCGCCGAGGAAGCCGTCGAGGCGGCAAGAGAGATCGGCTTTCCCGCGGTGCTCAAGGCCATCGGCAAGGACATCGTTCACAAAAGCGATGTCGGCGGCGTCCGCGTGAACCTCGCGTCCGAGCAGGCGGTCCGCGACGCGTATGCGGGGCTGAGCGCCGCGCTTGGCGAGCGCCTTGACGCAGTTCTGGTGCAGCCGATGGTCGCCGGCGGAGTCGAAATGGTCGTCGGCGGCGTGAACGACGCCGCCTTCGGTCCCGTGGTCATGTGCGGAACGGGCGGCGTCCTCGTCGACGTCCTCGACGACACCGCGTTCGCGATGTGCCCGCTCGCCGAAGCGGACGCGCGCGTGCTCGTCGAGCGCGTCAAAGGCCGGGTGCGCCTGCGCGGATTCCGCGGCTCGCCGGCCGCTGACGAGGCCGCCTTCCGCCGGCTGCTGGTCCGCGCCTCGCAGCTGCTGCACGTCTGCCCGGAGATACGCGAGATGGACTTCAACCCGGTGATGGTCCTGCCCGCGGGCACGGTCATCGCGGACGTGCGCATTCGCGTCGGGTCCACACGGGTCGTGGCATCGGGAAGACGAATCAGACACTAGCCGCGCGCCGCACGCGGCGCGGTAGACAGG
>JBKPSE010000112.1:0-4375 GCA_046765855.1 Acidobacteriota bacterium
ACCCTGATTGGCCACAACACGGTGCGCTCCGCCGTCATCGGATCGGAGAACCGGCTGGCCAAGCCGGCGGAACTGGCGCGCATGCGGTCGCTGGTCTGGAAAGCGATGGCAGACGGCGCGATCGGGTTTTCTACCGGATTGCAGTACGTGCCGGGCACGTATGCGAAATCGCCCGAAATCATCGATCTTGCCCAGGTCGCCGCCAACGCCGGCGGCATCTACGCCTCGCACATGCGCAACGAAGGAACCGCGCTCGAGGAGGCGATCGCCGAGACGATCAAGGTCGGGGAATTGAGCAAGGGGCGCGTCGAGATCTCCCATCTCAAGGTGGACAGTCCAAATCGGTGGGGGCTGAGTGCGCAGGCGCTCGGCATGATTGACGCAGCGCGTCAGCGGGGCATCGACGTGCGCGCCGACCAGTACGCTTACACCGCCGCAAGCTCTACCCTCGGCATCCGCTTTCCGTCATGGGTGCTGGAGGGAGGACAGACGCGCATCGCCGAGCGGCTGAACAATCCCGAAACGTGGCAGCAGATCAAGCGGGAGATGGCGGCGCTGCTCGCCGAACGCGGCCTGGCGGATCTGTCGTTTGCCACGGTGGCGATGTACCGGCCGGATGCGTCGCTGAACGGACTGTCAATGAAGCAGGTCGCGTCGCGCCGCAGAGGCAGCGACACGGCCGACGCGCAGTTCGAAGCCGCGCGCGACATGCTCCTCGAAGGAGGCGCGTCGATGGTCTATCACTTCATGAGCGACGACGACGTCGATCGAATCATGCGTCATCCTCAAGTGGCGATCGCCTCCGACGCGGGCGTAATCGCGTTCGGCGACGGTGCGCCGCATCCGCGCGGCTACGGCAACAACGCGCGCGTGCTCGGCGTCTATTCGCGCGTCCGGCACGTCATCCCGCTGGAAGAAGCGATCCGCAAGATGACTTCGCTGCCGGCCACGCACTTCAAGCTGGGAAATCGCGGCGCGAGTAGACAGGGGTATGCCGCCGACCTCACGATCTTCGATCCGGCCCAGGTCGCGGATGCGGCGACGTTCGAGGCACCGCATGCCTACGCGCGCGGCATTCCCTGGGTGATCGTCAACGGGGCCGTCGTGGTCCGCAACGGCACGCAGACGGACGCCCGTCCGGGGCAGGTGATTGCCAACTCGATGATGCAATCACGATGAACCACTGGCAGGCATCGAGACGGGCGGGTCTGGAGACCCGCCCTACTTGGCCTGCGCCTTACGCTTCCGTCGAATCGTCACGTAGCCGAAGCCAAGCCCGCCCATCAGGACTGCAAGAACCCAAAGCATCTGAGTCTCCTTTGAGGAAGTAGGCGGAACAAGGTCGCAAGCGCGATGCCCTTTTCGTGCGCGCGGCGAAAACCGCTTGCAGAACTAGCACTTGCACGGGATCGGTCGATGCGCGCACAAGCGTGGGCGCATGACAGATCTGTCAGCGGAGGGCGATTATTCGTCGGCGAAGATGACCAGCGCCGCGATCGAAGCGATCAGTGCAGAAATGAGCATGGCTGTCATCGGCAGGGTGATCCAGCGGCTGGTCAGATCGATGGACGTCAGCGCCGTGCCGCTGATGATCGAGGCGTAGATGCCGCTCAGCGAGGGCAAGGTGCCCTTCAGGCCGGAGTACGCGGTGCCAACCGCGCTCGCGAGCAGCCCGGCGCCGCAGGCAATCGCCAGCGCGTGGACGATGGTGAGCGGCCGCTCGACCGCTCTGGCCGACTCCTGCCGGGCGCGCATCTGCGCGCGCCACCACACGATGGCCGAAGAGGGTGGCTGCGCTTCGCGGCGTGCCGCGTCGGCTTCGGCGGCGATCGCCTCGGCGACGAGGGCTTCGATTTCGCTCTCGTTCATCGCGTGCCTCCGCGCCGCAGCACTGTCGCCATCTTACGGCGGGCGCGGAAGAGCAGCAGCTTGACGCTGCCGGTTTTGAGACCCAGCATGTCGGCAATTTCGGCGTGGGAGGATCCGTTGGCATACGCCAGCCAGAGCAGCGCCCGTTCCCGCGGCTTGAGGCGGCCGAGCGCCCGGCGCACGTCCTGGCGCGACTCGATTCCTGTGTGCGGGTCCGGCCCGGCGACGTCGGCGACTTCCACGCCATTGTCGAACAGCGGCTTTGGCGTGCGGCGGCTGTCGCGCACGAGATTGGTCGCGATGCGATAGAGATAGTTGCGGCGGTGATTCTCGCTCTCGAAGACCGTGTTCGATTTCAGCAGGCGGTAATAGGACTCCTGCAGGAGATCGTCGGCGACCTGACGATCGCCGCTGATGCGCGAGAGATATCCCCACAGAGCGCCCGAGGTGCGGTCGTAGAACGCGCGGAAGGCCTCTTCGTCCATGGCGAGCGCGACATCGGCAGCCTCGGCCTCGACGTCGGCCGTCAGCCGCCGTACGTCGAGAAATGTCACGTCAGCCACGGGGCTCCGGGGCCGCGTTCGGATCGGTCAGCAATCCGAAGCGGCGGGTCAGTGCGTAAGCCAGGAAGGCGGAAACGAGAAAGCCGATGCCAAGGGCAATGATCACGACACCGAAGCCGCTGAGCGGCGAGGCGACCTCCTCCACAGCGGTGCGTGCGACCGCGAGGACGCCCACGCCGAGCACGGTGGCGATCGCGCCCACCTGCGCGGACCAAAGGATACGCCCGAGCGGTGCGTTGATGGCGCGCGGCGAGTCGAGCTGGATCGGCGCCGACTCCAGGAACCGCTTCCCCGCGGGAGTCTGGATGTAGGCGAGCAGGTCCTCGTTACTGGTGAATCGATCCATCAACTTGGTGTGCACCTCCATCTGCACCTTCGAGAGCCGCGTCCAGCGCCGGTGCTCGATCAAAGTCTTGATCAGCCACAGGACACCGGAGGCCACGATGAGGACGAGCGTGCCGATCATGAAGCCTTCGATCGCGTTCCGCCACATGTCGATTGCGCGATCCTGGGCCGTCAGCCGCAGGCGCGAGTCCCCGTAGTTGGCGTCGTAGGCGGCGAAGAAATACCCCGGGTTGTGGCCGATCTCGGGATGCTGTGCCAGAAACGCCGACAGAGCAGGATACGGCTGCAGGTAGCCAGGGTTCCCCAACAGGGTCGGATCCAGCCGCAGAATCCGGGGCAGTGTCGGCGGATACTGCCGCAGCAGCTCTTCGAGGTCGCGGCGCGTCTCTTCCGCGGTCGAGGGGCTCGCGTTCGATGCAGCCGCCGTCGCCGGGGGCTCGGCAGCGCGGCGCTGCGCCAATGCGGGGGTTGCCGCCCACAGGGCAGCGGTCAGGACGAAGGCAAAGGCGGCAGCGGAGCGAATCGAGCGCATCGAAATATACCTCTCTGCTCGTATTACGGGGCCGGCCGAATGGGGTTAACATGAGCGCCCTGCACAAAAGGGAAAAAAAGGAGAAGACTCATGCGTTTTCGCGCTCCTGACTCCCGTGGGTTCACGCTCATCGAGCTGCTCGTGGTGATTGCGATCATCGCAGTCCTGATCGGCTTGCTGCTTCCAGCCGTTCAGAAGGTGCGCGAGGCCGCGGCCCGCCTCCAGGATGTTCCCGAGCTCTCCGAGATCGCCCTGGCGACCGACGACCTTCTGAGCTCGATTGAAGAAGACATGCGGCTGGTCGGCTCGGTACTGCAGGGTGGCGAAGAGAATCAGCTGCCTGCCGTGCAGGACGTCGAACGGCTGCTCGGCGCGCTCGAAGAAGACGACGCGGAGATTCACTCGATCATCGGCGTGCTGCACCCGGCGGCTTTCGGCGATGGTTCGGTGAGGAAGGCAGCGGCCGACCTGCACGCGGCACTCGAGCCAGTGCGCGCCCACTTCGAGCAGGTGCATCGTCAACTCGAACGCCTCGCCGTTCTGCTGTCCGAGACGGAAGTGGGCGTCCGCTAGTCGAACAGCGCCGTGAGTTCGGCGCCGATGCGGCGCAGCCCTTCACGCAGGTACTCTTCGCGTCCGCCGATCCAGATCCGCAGGTGCCCTTCGATCCCGACGTGTATCCCTGGGACGACGAGCGTGTTCTGGTTCACGCGGATGCGTTCGGCGATCTCCAGACTCGGCGTATCCGCGTCGTACTCGATCAGCGCGATCGCACCGGCGGTCGGCTCCGTCCATTTGAGGCGCCCGCCGAAGCTCGCGGTCCACTCGCGCGCGATCGGGAGGTTGTGGCGGAGGATTGCTCCCGTGCGCGCGTAGCATCGCTCGCGGTTGTCCGCCGCGACGGCGACGCGCGCGATGCGATCGGACATCTTGTTGGGTCCGATAGTGATGTAGTCGTGCTGGCTCCAGCAGCCGGCAACGAAGTCCTTCGGCCCGACGATCCAGCCGATGCGCACGCCGGGAATGCCGTAGGCCTTCGACAATCCGCTCGTGACCACGACGCGAT
>JBKPSE010000113.1:0-3066 GCA_046765855.1 Acidobacteriota bacterium
TATTAAGTCTCGTGGGCTCGGAGATGTGTATAAGAGACAGGCAGAGATGTGTGTATTCCGTGTAATCCGTGGCTGAATTACCGCCGTGTTTTCCGCGGCTGAGCGATCCGTGGCTCAGAACTGAAACCGCACCTGGAACTGAAACATCCGCGGCGGATCGATGTTGGCCAGCGACGGCAGCGCGTGGGTGGCGCTGCCCGCGGCCACCACCTGGCCGAAGGTCGGGTTCACCGTCCCGGTGTCGCCGTAAGTTGTCTGCGCCCGCCCGAGGATGTTGGCGTGGTTGAACAGGTTGAAGCCCTCCATCCGCAGCAGCAGTGTTCCTCCCGCGGCCTTGACGCGCCCCTCGAGGAACAGGCCGACGTCCTGCGTGCCGGTGCCGCGGAACGCGGACTTCGGCAGCACGGCGCCGTTCACCACGGGACGATCGTTGTTGGCCGCGTCTCCGTTGTTGTCGATGCCGGTGACCGCGTTGAAGGGACGCGCCGAGGCGAACTGCATCAGCGTGCCAGCCGTGATGTTGTACGGCAGGGCGTAGCTCGCCGTAATCACCGCGCGGTGGCGCTGATCGACGACGCTGGGACCGCGCTCCTGTTCGCCCAAGCGCGCGATGTTGGCGTCGTTCGGCCCGATGCCGTTGCCGTCCGGCTCGCTCGTGTTCGTCGCCTTCGACAAGGTGTAGCTGATTTGCGCCTGCAGCTTGCGGCTGCCGCGGTAGCTGACTTGCGTCTGCAGGCCGTCGTAGTCGGCGACGCCCAGATTCATGAGCACGTTGACGCCGCGCACGCCGCCGTTGGCCGGCACGATCGGGCGCGTCGCGTTCGCCGCCGCGGTGCTGCGCACCTGCCCGGGCGCCGTGCGGTCGAACGGCGCCGGCGCGTTCAGATCGACCGTGCGATCGAGATCGGTCCAGTGCTGATGCACGTAGTCGGCCCCGGCGAACCAGCCGCGGCGGATTTCGCGCTCGACGCCGAGCGACATGACCTCGCTGCGCGGGTTGACGAACTCGTCGGGGTAATTGGGCAGCAGATCGAAGTTCAAACCGTAGCTGGCGAACTGCTGCTTGTAGAACTCGCGCTGCCCGGCGCGGATGGTGATGTTGCGCGCGGGCTGCTGCGCCAGCGGCAGCGTGCGCGGATCGATGTTCACCGGCACGCAGGTGAGGCAGCTCGGAAAACCGGTCTGACCCGCATTCGCGGTGTAAGTGACGATGCCGTCGAGACCTCCGGTCAGGGCGCTGGCCAGCGCGTTCGCGCGAATCTGGGTGTGGTACACGGCGTAGCCGCCGCGCACGACCGTCTGCGAGCCGCCGAGCGGATGCCAGGCAAAGCCGAGCCGCGGCGCGAAATTGTTCGTGTCCGTGGTCAGCGTCTGGCGGTCGTAGCGCAGGCCGGCGTCGATCGTGAACTGATCGTTGATGCGGAAGCGATCCTGCACGAAGGCGACCGACATCCACTGCTTCATTTCGTAGCTGGTGATGCCGTAGCTGACCGGCTGCGAGTACTGCTGCACGTCGGCGAGGGTAAGCGCGCTGAACGGCGCCGTCGTCGTACTGGCAAAGGTGAACGTGCCGAGCGTGGCCTGGCCGGGTTCGCTGCCCGACCCGCCGCTCGTGTGCCGCGTCACGCTGCCGCCGAAGCGCAGGTTGTGACTGCCGCGAGCCCACGACACCGTGTCCGTCAGCTGGAACTGGCGGCTGGTGATGTCCGAGGCGCGCGACTCGCCAATCGTGAACGGCACCGATCCCGTGCGCGTGTAGGTGGTCGAGGGGTTCTGCGCCTCCCATAAGGTCACCGGCGCGCCGTCGAGGAAGGCCGCGCGGGCTTCGTTCAGGAGATTCGAACTGACCACCGTGGTGTGATTGATCTGCGCGGATCGCGATCCGCGGGTATAGCGGCGCGCGACCGTGGGCGCGCTGGTGCCGACGACCGCGTCGTTGGGATTGGTGTCGAAGAAATGATCGTAGTTGACGCGGAACATCAAGGTCTGCGCCGGCGTCAGCTTGTGATCGAAGCGCCCGTTGAACAGTTTCTGGCGGTAGCGGCCGACATACTCGAGACTGCCGTCCGGCGGCAGCACGAACGCCGGAAGCGACGGCGACAGCACCGTCGTCCGATCCTGATGCGTGTAGTCGCCCGAGACGAAGTAGAACGTCTTGTCCGTGACGATCGGACCACCGATGGACGCCGATACCTGGTGCAGTTCATCGGGGAGATCCGCAGGATTGATGGCGGTCAACGTCGCCGGAGTGGTGCAGGTCGGCACCGACGGCGGACAGAAACCCTTTGTCGAGAAACTCTTGGCCTGCAGCCCACCGGGCCTGGCGAGATAGATGCCTTCGCCGCGCACCGCATTGGTGCCCGACTTGGTGACGATGTTGAAGGCCGGCCCTGCGGTCCAGCCGAATTCCGCCGAGAAGGCATTGGTGAGCACCGCCGCTTCCTGCACCGCGCCGAGCGGCAGCGTCGTCAGCATCGTCTGCCGTCCCCATCCTTCGTCGTTGCTCGCGCCGTCGAGCATGTACGTCGTGGTCCGGCGGCTGCCGGCGCCGGTGATGAAGTACGGCGTGTTGACGAACAGATCTCCGGTTCCCTTGCCTTGACGGAAGGCGGAGTTGAAGAGCGGCAGATTGCCGATCTTCCGCCCGAGGATCGGAGTTTCGTCGATGGCCGGGCCGTCCATGCGGCGGCCGATCTGCGGGTCCGCGCGCACGCCCTGCGTCGTGCCGTAGACCGTGACTTCGGTCTTGCCGCCGGTCGCAACCAGCCTGACCTTGACAGTCGCCGTCTCGCCGGCACGCAACGTCAGGTTCGGCGCGCCCTCGGCGGTGAAGCCGGCCTTGGTGACGTTGACGGTGTAGGTGCCGGTCAGCGACAGGCCGGAGATTGCCGCCGCGCCGTCAGCGCTGGACGTCACATCGCGCGTCGCGCCGGTGGCGTTGTTCACGATGGAGACGGCAGCATTGGCGACGTTCGCTCCCGTCTGATCGACGACGACGACGAGGATCGACGCGGTGTTCGGCGTCTGCGCACGGACGTCAGACGCCGTAAGCGTGGACACGAGTAT
>JBKPSE010000114.1:0-3133 GCA_046765855.1 Acidobacteriota bacterium
GCTGTGGGTGGCGCTGACGACGCCGTTCACCTACGTGTATGACACTTCCGGCGACAAACTCCGCACCGTGCAGTTTCGCGGCGCGGACCTGCTGCTGCCCAACAGCCTGTTCTTTACCAAGGACGGCCGCGTGCTCGTAACCCCCGGCTGTTATGAATTCAAGATTCCGCAATTCTGATCTGTCGGAGCAATTCTGATCTGTCGGAGCAGTTCTGATCTGTAGTAGGAATTCTGATCTGTAGGTAGCTCCCGCCTTTAGGCGGGAGATCCGTATCGATTTAGGTAGCTCCCGCCTTCAGGCGGGAGATCCGTATGGCAAAGAAAAAGGTCGTTCGAAGAAAAAAGGCCGCGCCTGCATCCGTCGGTCTGACCGTCGCCGAAACGAGCCGCGTCGCCGCCGGCGCGCTGGATCGACTGGCCGCGCAGGTCGAAGAGGATGGCGGCAGCGTTCTGGGCCGGTACAACGACCCCTTCGGCGGCCATCCGCTGCTCGTCGCCGCGCTGCCGATCGCGAGCGTCGAACCGACGCCCTATCAGCGCGATCCGTCGGATGCGCACGTCAAACGGCTGATGGGGGTCGTGGAGAAGATCGGGCTGTTTCTCGACCCGATCATCGTCATTCGCCACGAGGACAAGTACTGGACGCCGAACGGCAATCATCGCCTGCAGGCGTTGAAGAAGCTGGGCGCGCGCACGATCGTCGCTCTGCTCGTGCCGGATCCGCAGGTGGCCTTCAAGATTCTCGCGCTCAACACCGAGAAGGCGCACAACCTGCGGGAAAAATCTCTGGAAACAATCCGGATGGCGCGCGCCCTGGCCGGCGCGAAGCCGTCACGCGACGAGAAGGAGAGCGCGTTCGCGTTCGAGTTCGAGCAGCCGGCCTTCCTGACGCTCGGCACCTGCTACGAGGAGCGGCCGCGGCTCAGCGGCGGCGCCTACCAGCCGATCCTGCGCCGCATCGACGAGTTCCTGGACGATCCGATGAACGAGGCAATCAAGGAACGGCAGCGCCGCGGCAGGAAGGTGTTGAAGCTGGACGACGCCGTCAGCGCCGCCGTCGAGAAACTCAAGACGAAGGGACTGACCAGTCCCTATCTGAAGCCGTTCGTCGTCGCCCGCGTCAACTACACCCGCTTTTCAAAGGCGACGACGTTCGACTTCGACGCGGCGATGGACAAGATCATCGCCAGCGCGCAGAAATTCAACACGGAAAAAGTCAGCCAACAGGACGTGGCCAGGGCGGCCGGCGGTCCGCCGCCGGAGGAAGACTGAATCCGATCCGGTCAGGGATTGGTCAACTGGCGGGAGCGGATGCGGATGGTCGCGCCGTGCGTCCACTTGGAATGGCAGCCGCCGCACATCAGGGCGACGAAGTCCTGTTTTCCCGTACCGATCGTGAAGCCGCGGGAACCGGAATCCTCGGCGGGAACGAAGGCCGCGCCGCAGACGCCGCACGACTCCTCGGCCTCTGAAGGAACGTGTTTGAGTGAGAGGGTGATTTCGGCCATTCGCCTATCGTACTCCGATGCTAGAGCAGCTTGCCAACGGGCCCCAGATCGAGATTCAGCTCGCCGGGTGAGATGTCGAATTGCGTGGCCAGATCGGCGATCGTTTCCTGCAGGCGCATCAACGCGAGGCCGACGGCCTCGGTCTCTTCGTCGGTCAGCGTTCCCGCTTCCATCCGCCGGATCGCCTGACGCTCGAGCAGCTGCCGGATCAATTCGACCAGGGTCAGGACCAGCTTCAGCACCGATCGCCGCACATCATCCGGATCGGCATTCCAGCGCGGCGGCTTTGCCGCGGCG
The DNA here is from genome assembly GCA_046765855.1 of Acidobacteriota bacterium. Lineage (GTDB taxonomy): Bacteria > Acidobacteriota > Vicinamibacteria > Vicinamibacterales > 2-12-FULL-66-21 > JAICSD01. The sequence continues at coordinate 1,806 of JBKPSE010000114.1, forward strand.
ACTGTTTCGATCTGTTTGCGGATGGCGTCGATCTCGCGTGCATCCACCGGCTGTGCACCCTTGGCAGTTCTGCCGCCGGCGGCGCGTCGCGCAGGCTTGGATCTCTTGGCTCGGCTGGCAGCGCTCATAGGAGAGCCGGCACGAACGCAAAGGGCGGCCAGGGGCCGGTCATAGTGAATGCCGCGTTGGCGTGAACGAGCGCCCGCGCGATCTCTCGGTACCGCAACGATGCATCGCGGCCGACGAGGTGATAGAGCGAATCCGGGATCTTGCCCGCGGCCGCCTGATACTGTTCCGCGGCAATCAGCGGCGCGAGCTTCGAGCGCAGCGGCCTCCACACTGCGGGCGGCGTGGGCCGCGCCGCGCGCGCGGCGCGACGCAAATACTCGGCGCCCGATACTGCCGCATCCGGCGCACGCTGCAAAGGCCTGGAGGCCTTGGAGCTCTTCGAACCGGCGTTGCCCCTGCGCCATGTGAACTGTACACGGTCGCGGACTGCATCGAGCGCCTCGGCGAGGTCGCCCTCGCGCTCGTGCAGCGCTTCGTCGAGCGTGTCCCCATCGAGCAGGGTGCCGAATCGCACGGGCACGATCGCGGGAACGCGCTCGGCCAGCTCCGTCACGACTGCCTGATGGCGCTGCAACGATCCGAATTCCGCGGGCGGCACGTCGGCACGCCGCTCGACCACGGCGAATGCGTCGCCGACGCGGCGCAACGACAGCGCGCCGCTCAGTCCCGTGCCCGGACGTCCCGTGGGCGGCCGATCGACGACGGCGAATACGTAGAACGACATCAGCCGCGCCGCGCCGACGGCAGGACGCGATCCGCGGCACAGAGCAGCGCCGACAGACGGAGGTAAACGAGATCGACGTTCGCCAGCGCGAGAATGACGTCAGCGTTCAGCATGACGCCCTTCGCGAGCAGATTGTCGATCATGTCGAGCAGGGTCGCCTCGGCGTCGTCCATGACGCGAGCGACCTGTTGATGCGGCGGCCGAGCGTTGCGCCGCGGCCGAATCGACGACTTCGGCCGAAGCGTCCGCGGCGGCCTGGCGGTCGGCACCTTCTGCGTTGGCTGTTGAGCGGGCACCGTCGTGTGCCGCGTTCGACGCGATACGGTCGAGGGCTTGCTCGTGCCCGACGGCGGCCCGGGACGAGAGCTCGGCGGCCGCTTCACGAGGAGGTTCCGATGAAGTTATACGCCGGCCATGGTCCGCTGAGCGTCAGGTCGGCGCCCGCTCTGGCGCAGGCTTCCGTCTGCTTGAGGGCTTCGCGCTTGAACCGCGCGCGCGCCGCGCCCGTCACCAGGAACGCGGCTTCGAGCACGGG
>JBKPSE010000115.1:0-5476 GCA_046765855.1 Acidobacteriota bacterium
GGTGCCAGGGGTGCGAACGGTGCTACGGGTGCTGGTGCTAACGGTGCGCACCGTGCTACGGGTGCCGGTGCTAGCGGTGCGCACCGCACTACGGGTGCCGGTGCCAGGGGTGCGGAAGGTGCTCGACGTGCGGGTGCTGGCGGTGCTGTGCAGCGTCGGCACGTTAAGCGCCTTTGGCACCAGCACCCTTAGCACCTTCGGCACCGTCGGCACCTCTGGCACAAGCACCTTGGGCACCAGCACCCGTAGCACCGTGCGCACCTTTGGCACCAGCACCCTTAGCACCCTACGCACCCTCAGCACCTTCAGCACGACGGCGTTCGCCCAGTCTTCCCCCCGCCTGGCGACCAATCCGGACGCACTCGTTGCCGCGCCCGTGTTCTTCCATGGCAAGCAGATCGCGGTACGCCGGGATGTCGAACCCGCCGGGGCTCTGATGAAGCTGGCGAACACGCCGAAACCCATCTTCGTCTTCTGGCGCGACTCGCCGAGCGCGCCGCGCAACAGCGAGGTGCGCGGCGAGTTCTGGGATATCGGGCGGCTGGAGCGCAGCGACTCGCGCTTCTCCAACGTGAACTTTCAGGCGATCGTCGACGCCGCGTCGAACGGCGTGTGGCCGTCCCGCGATCAGGTGTTCATGATCCTCGGCGCCAGCGCCGTCGAATCGCCGCTGCCCGCGGAACCGTCGATCCGATCGCTGGCGCTCGCCCCGGAGCAGTACGTTGGCAAAGGGGTCACGGTCACTGGGCGCTTTCGCGGCGCGAACCTGTTCGCCGATCTGCCGATGGGCGCGGGGACGAAGGGGCGCTGGGACTTCGTGCTGCAGTCCGCCGACTCCGCCATCTGGGTAACCGGCGTGCGTCCGCGCGGCCGTGGATTCGATCTGGACGTGAACTCGCGCCTGGATACCGGCCGCTGGCTTCAGGTCGCCGGCACCGTGCGGCGCAGCGGTCCCCTGGCATGGATCGACGCGAATTCAATCGGCGAAGCGACGCCGCCAACCGAGACGACGGTGGAGGTCGCGCTGCCGCCTCCCCCGCCGCCGCCTGCCCCTGAAATCGTCTTCAGCGCGCCGACGGCAAACGAAACCGACGCCGACCGCGAGGGGCCGATTCGAATCCAGTTCTCCCGCGACATGGATCCGAAATCCTTCCGCGACAAGGTGCGGATCAGTTATGTCGGTCCGGCGCCCCAAGGCGCGCCAGCTACTCCGCCGCCGTTCACCGTGCGCTACATCGAAGGCAACCGCGCGCTCGAGATCAAGCTCTCGTCGCCGCTCGATCGTTACCGAACGGTGAAGGTCGATCTGCTGGAAGGCATCCTGACCAACCTCGATAACCAGCCGCTCGCGCCCTATTCGTTGACGTTCACGACGGGGGGGTAGGGGGGCCGGCTTCCAGCTTCCAGCTTCCGGCTTTCAGCTTCCGGCTCCCAGCTTCCGGCTTTCAGCCTCCGGCTTCCTGCCAACTGCTTCCTGCCAACTGCTTCCTGACTACTGCTTACTGACTACTGACTACTGACTACCGGCCTAAAAAACCGCCGGCGCACCGCGCGGACGATCCAGGCGGACAGCGCAACGATGGCGGCGAGGCACACGACCACGACGACAGCCGCCGCCGCCGGATACTTCAACGCGAGCAGGCCGAGACCGACGACGAAGGCGTCTTCGCCCAGGCTCAGTGCCCAGTTGGTGAAAGGCTCGGGGCTGGCGTTGGCCATCACGCGCGTCCCGGCCTTGCTGAAATGGGTGCTCGCGGCCAACGCGCCGCCGATGAGCGCGACCATCGTTTCCGCCATCGGCGAGTTGTCGCCGAGCGTGGCGACGGCGATCGCGGCGCCGCCGACTGGCCGGATGACCGAGTGGACGGCGTCCCAGATTGAATCCACCCAGGGAATCTTGTCGGCGACGAACTCGACGAGGTAGAGCACGATCGCCCCGCCGATGATCCAGGAATTATTGAACGCCTGGTACTGCGGCGGCAGGGCGACCCAGCCGTATCGACTGGCCAGGCCGAGGATCGCCACAGTCGCGTAGAGGTTGATCCCCGCCGCGAACGAAAACCCCATCGTCCGGCCCATCGAGGCGAGCAGTTCCATCTCAGTCCTCCGCGAGCAGCAGCGCGACGGCGTTTCGCGCCCTCGTGATGAGCTCGTCGCGATCGTCGAGCGTCAGTCCAGTAGTCGCAATAGGCGCGCCAAAACTCACGGTGACGCGAACCGGACGAATGATGAGGCTGCCCTTGCGCATGGCATCGCGCGCGCCTTTGATGGCCGCCGGCACCACCGGCGCCTGCCCCTTGATCGCCATGATGAAGCCGCCCTTCTTGAAGGGCAGCAGCTCGCCCGTCCGGCTGCGGGTGCCCTCGGGAAAGATCAGAAATGAATTCCCCTCGCGCAGCGCGTCAGCCGCCCGCTCGATCGCCGGCAGGCTTTGCTCGCGGTTGCCGCGCTCGAGCGGGATGAAGCCGGCGAGATCGAAGGCGCGGACCAGGATCGGCAGCTTGCGCAGCTCCGCCTTGTAGAGAATGCGCAGGCGCGGGAAGAGCGAGCGGAGCGCAAGGTAGAGGATCGGCGGTTCGACGTTGCTCGCGTGGTTGACGGCGTAGACGGCGGCGCGATCGCGCTGGATGTGCTCGCCGTGGCGAATCACCACTTTCATCCCGCTCAACAACAGTCCGAGGCGCACGCCGCCGATCGCGACGCGGTAAAGCGGCAGCGGCCGTCCGCTGATGAACGCGATCGCCAGAAACGGCGGCCCCAGGACCAGCACGTAGAGCGAAACGGCGAGGTAGGCCGCCAGCGAGCGGACCGCAGCGATCAGCGTGGACATGGAAAAAGGGCCGGCGCGATCTTATCGCCGGCCCTTTGAAGAAAGTAGTCGGTAGTCGGTGATCTGTAATCGGTAGTCGGTAATCAGTAATCGGTGATGGTAGTCGGTTCTTACCGTCTACTGTTTACTGTCTACCGTTTACCGTCTATGAAGCCCTCGCCGTGCGCTTGACCGTCACTCGCGCGGTCGGCGCCGCTTTGGCCGCCTTGGCACGCGCGATCGAACGGGTCTTGGTCGAGAAGCAGCGCTCGAGCGCGAGGTCGACCTTCTGCTCGATCGCGTCCGTCTTCTCGCGGGCGACTTCGGAAATCTCGGAGATGACCAGGAACTTGGCGCGGTCGAGCATGCGCTTTTCGCGGAACGAGAGGTTCTTCGAGCGGGCCAGGAACGTCAGGCTCTTGAGCACCTCGACGACGTCGTAGATGGAGCCGGTGCGCATCCGATCGGAATTGTCTTTGAAGCGTCCCTTCCAGTTCTGGTGATTGTCGATCTTGCCGTCGCCGAGCAGCGTGAAGAGCCGATCGACTTCCTCGTCGCCGATCGCGCGGCGCAGACCGACGCCGTCGACGTTGTCGACCGGAACGAGCACGGTGGTTTCATTCGCGACCATCCGCAGATGGTAGAAACCGCAGGTTGTGCCGAGGATAGTTTTCGTTTCGATGCCCTGAACGACGCCGAGTCCGTGATTTGGGTAAATGACCTTGTCACCAATCTGGAATGTCACACGTCCCCCACAGCGTAAGGTGATCGGGAAGGAAAAAGCGCGGTAAGCAGTCCCTTCAGTATATCGCAAGGATCCCGCTCCGGCAACGAAAACCGGCTGAAAATCAGGGTTTTTTGCACATTTCTGCCGGCTCGGGCTCGGAGGTGGCCCACGATCGTCGGGCAGAGGCCCGCTGCTGGTGTCCGTGTAAGTTTGACCGCTGGAAGGGTTTGCGGCTGAATGCCCGAGTTCTAGCTTCCGTAGCGCGCGAGCGCCAGCTCGGCGATTTCGCCGATCAGTTGGTTGTAGGTACGACCGCTCTTGCGCGCCGCCATCGCAAACTCTGCCTTCGATGCAAGCCATGGGTTCGGATTGGCTTCGATCACCGCGACGCGCCCGTCGGGGCGCAGCCGCATGTCGATGCGCGCGTAGTCGCGCAGTTCCAGCGCCTGGAACACTGCGACGGCCGTCTGCTGCATCAACGTGACGCTCTCTTCCGGCAGGTTCTCGGCCACCGCGGACTTGGTGTCGCGATACGCCTTGGTCCCCTTCGCCCACTTCACTTCGGCGCCGGCAATCCGCGGCGTCCCTTCCGGCAGCTTGGACAGATCCAGTTCGACGACCGGCAGCGCCGTCGGGTTCTCGTTGCCGATGACCCCGACGTACATTTCGCGCCCCTCGACGTATTCCTCGATCAGCACCGGCGAGTCGAAATTCGCGTGCAGCCAGTCGATGCGCTCCATCAGCTCTCGAATCGAATTCACCACCGCGTTGAACTCGATGCCAATCGATCCGTCCTCGCGCGCCGGTTTGACGATCACCGGGAATTCGAGGTCGTGCGAGAAGTCGAGCCGTCCGCGGTAGGAGCGCGCGAACACCGGCGTGTGCAGACCGTGAAACTCGAGGATCTTCTTGGCGACGGCCTTGTCCTGCGCATAGAGCAGGCCGTGCGAGCCGGCGCCGGTGAAGCGCTTGCCGAGCAGTTCGAGGTAGCCGGCGATGCAGGCGTCAGCGGTATCGTTGCCGGCGAACGATTCGGCCAGGTTGAAGACGAGATCCCCCTCCATGCGCGCCAGCGCGTGGAGGCTCTTGATCGATCCGTCGAGACAGTGCAGCGTCGCGTGATGTCCGAGCTTGCCGAGCGCCTCGGCAACTTCGTCTTCGACTTCTTTCTTGTCGAGGGTTCGGGTCAGAGGTGACTTGTCGCCCGCGGTGGCGCCGGCGTCCTCTTCCTCTTCCCAGCGGTCGTACAGAACGACGACATTCAGCGTGCCCACGCGCTGCGATTATAATCGACGGATGAAGAATTTCCTGCTCTGCGTGCTGGGAGCGGTGTCGCTGGCCGCCGCCGGCTGCAGCACCGCCAAGCCCGGTGACGAGTTCACGATGAAGGATCAGGCGAGCATCCGCGAACGCAACGAGGCGTTCGTCAAGGCGTTCAACGCCAAGGACGTCGGGCAGGTGCTTGGCATCTACGCCGAGAATTCCGTCTTCATGCCGCCCAACCAGCCGGTGATCCGCGGCAAGGACGCGCTCAAGACGTTCTACGACGACCTGCTGCAGGCCGGCGCAACCGACTTGCGGCTCAACGTCGGCGAGGTGTCCGGACACGGTCCCCTCGCCTATCAGAGCGGCACCTACGAAATGGAAATGAAGCCCGCCAAGGGAGCCGCAACCCACGACCGCGGCAAGTTTCTCTTCGTCCTCCGCCGGATGGGCGACACCTGGCGCTACGAATACACGATGTGGAACTCGGACCTGCCGACCGCGAACTAGCGGGTCCCCAAACGCCAATTCCCAAACGCCAAACGCCAATTCCCAATCGTCAATTCCCAATCGTCAATTCCGAATCGTCAATTCCCAATCGTCAATTCCCAATCTTCAATCTTCAATCTTCACTCTTCAGTCTTCAGGCTCCCTTCGATACCGCCGTAGCTCCGGCG
>JBKPSE010000116.1:0-5999 GCA_046765855.1 Acidobacteriota bacterium
AGTCTACTCCGTTCGGTGCCGGAACACCAATCAGGACCGACGTTAACCGCTTTTTGCGCAGCAAGTTGGCAAGTCAGACGCAAATCAGCGGAGAGTCAGTGTCTTTCGCCGCCGCGGCATGCATGAATGTTCGCCCAAGGAGACACTGACATGAACACACGACTGACAGCCCTGACGACGATATCGACGTTCGCGCTCGCGGTGGGAATTGGCGCAGCGCCTCCACAGACCACGGCTCCACCGGTCCACGACGCGGTGGTCCACTTCGGTCACCAGCAGCCGCAGCCCGAGGCAAGTTACGAGAAGCACATCCTCGATCCAAACGACGTGACCATCTTCAAGGGAGGAACCGTCACGTTCATGATGAACGGCACGGGTCATGCCGTCGCGATCTACCCGGTCAGCAAGAACACGACGCGCGCCGACATCTCGGAGGATCTCTGTCAGGGTGGACCCGACGTCTGCAACGTCGCCAACATGACCGCGGCACAGCCCTACACGATTACCGACGGCGACGGCGACGTCGTCATCGCCGTCGCTGAGTTCCCGACGCAACGGCTCGTCGACTCGGCTGCGGGACAGTTGTTCTCGGCGGGAGGGATTCCGGGGATCCTGCTGACGGGGTCGACACCGACGACGCTGGGCAATCAGGTGAAGTATCGCTTTGCCGAGGACGGCCGCTACCTGGTCATCTGCATGAACCGCGTGCATGCCATCAACGACTGGATGTTCGGATTCGTCGACGTGGTGACGGAGTTCAAGAAATGACCAGAATCACGACCGCCATCGTTGCACTGATCGCCGCTGCATCATTCGCCGGCTGCTCTGGAGCGCAGTCCCCCGCGGCGCCCGGCCGCGCGGCTGCTGCGACCGATTCGATGAGTGCCAAAGCGTCCGCCGCCGTTCCTGGTCTCTACGATCTCACCTTCAACACCTACAGGAACGGCGTCTACACAGAGGTGTCGAGCCTGCCCGTGAGCAGCCAGGAGCTGATTCTCAAGGCGCATGTCACCGACAGCGCGGGCGCTCCAGCAAGGAAGGGAAGCGTGACGTTTGAATACTGCTCGTACACCGGAGGCCCCTCGAACGACATCACGCGGCCCGACGAAGCACCGAAGGAAGCATGTGACGCAGGCACGGCGACATGGGCGCGGCTCGAGTCGATGACGGTGGACTCGGGACGCTGTCCGGCGCTCGGCGTCGGCTACGCCTGCAGCGTTTTCGGCATCGTCCGCATCCCGCGGGACGTCGGCTTCCGCTTCCGCTACAACCCGCAGGGAAGCGGGATTGCCGCCGGCACGAGTGAGATGAAGAACTTCACCTGGACACAGTGAGAGTGCGGCGCGATTCCCGATGAGACGGCGTATAATCGCGCTCTTACTAGAGAAGGAGCCGCACATGCAGAAGTACCGCATCTCGCTCGTCGCAGCGCTGGTCGCCGCTGCCGCCGGCATCGCCTATGCGCAGGCGCCGGCGAAATCGGCGCCGAAACCGGCGGCACATCCGGCCGCACATGCCGCGCCGATGCTCAACGCCGCCGACATGAAGTGGGGTCCGGCGCCGCCCGCGTTCAATGCCGGCGCGCAGATGACCGTCATCGACGGCGATCCGTCGCAGCCCGGACCGTTCGTGATCCGCGCGAAGTTCCCTGCCGGGTTCAAGGTCATGCCGCACTGGCATCCCACCGACGAGAGCGTGACGGTCATCTCGGGCACGCTGGTCGCGGGCATGGGCGAGAAGTGGGACGACAGCGCGATGAAGACATTCACGGCCGGCGGCTTTGCGCGCATGCCGAAGAAGACGCCGCATTACGTTCAGGCCAAGGAAGAGACGATCGTCCAGGTGCACGGGACGGGGCCGTTCACGCTCACCTATGTGAACCCGAACGACGATCCGCGCAAGAAGAAGACGCAGTAACGTCGTCGCGCATCACGTACGCGCTTCCAGAATGTCCCGCCGGCGGTCATCGCGGCCGCGGCGGGATTTTTTTCGCCTGCGTTCACATCGCGGGGTGACTTCCGCGCCGCCGGTCTGTCAATCGAAGTGTTTGAACGCCTGCCAGCGTTCGGTGAGCGGCGGAGGCTTGAGGCCGTGGCAGATGAAGATCGACAAGTGATTCTCGTACGGCATGCAGTCGCCGCAGTCGGTTTCGCCGGCGAGCTCCACCGAGGTGAAGCGCTGGAGCTGGCGCTCGCGTGAGCGGCTCAGCACAATCAGCACCTCGCCGGTGCGACCGGCCGGGCCCCACAGCCAATAGTTGTTGTGCCCACTGATCGCGATCAGGCCGCGGCTTCGCCCGAGCTGCTCGATCGCGCCTGCCTCACCATAGTTGCCGGTCAGCACCGCCGCCGATGCGCGCTCCGCGGCGGGAAGGCGATCGAACGCGGCGACGACCTGCTCGACGAGGCGATCCCATCCCTGCCGATCGGCGAAGAACTGCGGCAGGCGCCCGAGCTCTTTCCGCTCCTCCGTCTCCGGCGCGACGCCGAGCGCGCGACTGTAGCGCACGTAGTGCTCGACATTCAGCAGGGGCACGGCAAGCGGCGCGGTCACGATGCCGGCCGCGACGAGAATCGCAATCGATGCGACGCGCCATGCGCGCCGCTCGAGCGCAGCTTCGATGGCAACGCCGCCGGCCGCGAACAGCATTGGATACGCCGGCGCGAGATAGCTGCTGCGACTGGTCCGGTTCAGAATCAGGATGGCCGCGACCACGACGAACGCAATCCCGAGCGGACGGTGTCGCGCGGCACGCGCGGAGAACAGCAGATAACCCAGCCCCGCGAGCCAGATCGGAAGCGTCGCGGGATGCATGTTCATGATTTGATCGGCGATGAACGCGACCGGCGCGTTCGCCTGCATCTTCTCCTGACTCGCGTTGCGGATGAATTCGAGCGTCGGCCAGCCGTTCGCCACCTGCCAGAGCACGTGCGGCGCGAAAAGAGCCGCGGCGATCAGGGCGGCGACGTATGGTCCGGGCGTCAACAGGTAACGCCGTGCCGGCGTCAACACGAAGCCTGCTCCAATTCCCGCGCCGAGCCAGAGCACGCTGATCTTGTTCTGCAGGCCGAGCCCAAGGACGATGCCGAGCAGACTCCACCGCCACAGCGCAGGACGATCCAGCACGTCGATCAGCAGCAGCGCGGTCAGCGTCCAGAAGAACAGGTCGAACACGTTCATCGAATAGAAGCTGGCCAGGCCGAGCAGCGCAGGTGCGACGCCGGCTGCTGACATCGCCAGCACTCGCGCAAAAGATGAACCACCCAGACGTGCGGCGATGCGACCGGTCATCCACACGCTCGCCGCCGCCACGAGCGCCGACGCCACCCGCAGCGCCATCAGCGAATCGCCGGCAACGTGCCGAATCAACCACAGCATGAAAATCGACAGCGGCGGGTGATCGACGTAGCCCCACGCCAGGCGGCGCGAGCACGCCAGATAGTAGAACTCGTCGCGGAAGTACTGATCGTTCGCGGCGGCCGCGACGAGCAGCGCGAACACCGCGAGCGGCACCAGCCACTTCATCGATGCACAATACTCCGCGGCGACAGCGCCGGCGCCACGGTCGGCGAGCCGAGCCTGCGCCGCGCCAGCAGAACGAGGGTGACGCCGAGCGACAGATTCTGCGTAAGGATTTCGATGCTGTGGATGATTCGCTGCGCCTGCCCCATGAGGGGGTTCGGCGGCAGCAAGGGCGCGAGTCCGCCGGCGACCCACATCAGCACGCCGACGACGAGTGCCGACTGCCAGCGCGGCATCCGCAGTGTGTAGACGAGCGGCAGGACCGCCGCCGTCATCAGCATCCCTCGACCAATCTGAATCGGCCAGAACCACCCACCGAGTCGCGCCACCTGCTGCGGCGCATCCGGGAAAAAGTCATGGGTGAAGTATTGATACGTGATTGCGCCGAAGACCAGGTAGTAGAACGCATATGCAAATCCACATGCGACGATAATCGCGGCGGTGGCGACGGGTGGACGCCGCAGCACGACGCGATCGGACGCCCGCGTCAATCGCAGAATCCCGGTCAGCACGGCAAGCGTGGCGGCAAAGACGAGATACACGACCGTGTTGCCGATGAGGATGCCGTTCGCGTTCTGGCGCAGTTGCGGCACGAACACGAGGATCTCGGTCCAGATGCAGAAGACGGTAATCACGAACACCGCCGGCGCGATGACGCCGAACTGCTTCCACGCGCCGCGCGGTCCATAGCACGCCACCGGAACGAACGCGGCGGCGAGGATGCTGCCCGACAACCACCACCATCCGACGTGACCGGCGCCCAAACCAGCGATGGTGAGTGGAAGCCCGCCAAGCAGGCAGTAGAGACCAACCCGCCCGATCATGATCGCCTCCGTTGCTTTCCGCGTTTCGAGTGTTTTCCGTAGGTGATCAGCGCGTGCGCAGTCCACTCGAGCAGCGTCTCATAGGAGCGGATCCCGCTCTCGAGCGCGAGCCTGCCCGACAGCGGCATCTCGGCGGCGTGCGCATCGCGATAGCGCTTCAATTCCGGCAGGTAGACCTTCAATTCCTGCTGCAGGCTCGTCAAGAATCCGACCGATGCTGCCTCGCCAAGCCCCACGTCCATGAACCCGAAGCGCAGCAGCAATTCGTCAGTGTCATGGACGACGTCGTCATGCGTCACCGGCGCGCTGAGCCAACGCTGCAGGGCCGACGTGCCGGCCGGCGTCAGGCGGAAGACGCGCCGCTCGCGGAGTCCGGCGCTGCGCTCGGCGCGGCCACGAATCAGGCCATCGGCCTCGAGGCGCTTGAGCGCCGGGTAGATGGCGCCGGGGCTGTCGCTGAACGTGCCCATCGGCGTCTGCGTGAAGATTCTGCGGATGTCGTAGCCGGAGAGCGGCGCCTGCATCAGAAGGCCGAGGAGGGCGCGGCCGAGCACGGTCGTTTGCGCGGTCATATTACGTTACGTACTATACGTGACGTACTATGTGGCGTCAAATCACCGCCGGTTGCCCAGCCGCGAGCCGATGAGGCGCTCGCCATCAACGCGGGGTAAGATCGGCCGCATGGCGCTCGGCGCAGGAACGCGGCTTGGACCGTACGACATCGTCGACGCGATCGGCGCCGGCGGGATGGGCACCGTGTATCGCGCGCGCGACACGCGGCTCGGCCGAGACGTCGCCGTCAAGACGCTGCCGGAGGGCGCCGCACTGGATGCGGACCGCGTCGCGCGGTTCACGCGCGAGGCGCAGACGCTCGCCGCCCTCAATCACCCGCACATCGGCGCGATTTATGGCGTCGAGGAGACGGCCTCACCAGACGGCAGGCATCCCGCGCAGTATCTGATCCTCGAACTGATAGAAGGCGGCACCGTCGCCGACCGCCTGGCGACAGGCTCACTACCGCTACGCGAAGCCCTGCGCATCGCGCGGCAGGTCGCCGACGCTCTCGAGGCGGCGCATGAACGAAGCATCATCCACCGTGATCTGAAACCCGAGAACGTCGCCTTGACCAGGACCGGCGATGCCAAGGTCCTCGACTTCGGCATCGCCAAGGCGATCGCCCCGGACGGCGGGGACACAGTCACTGCCGCCGCTGCCGCGACGCAAACCGGCACGATCCTCGGCACCGCCGCCTACATGAGTCCCGAACAGGCACGAGGCCTCCCGGTCGATCGGCGCAGCGATATCTGGTCGTTCGGTTGCCTGCTCTACGAGATGCTCACCGCCCGCCGTCCGTTCACCGGAGAAACGGTGACCGACACGCTGGCGGCGATCCTGGGACGCGATCCCGACTGGTCGCGCCTGCCCCGTGACACGCCGCCGCGGATCGCGTGGCTGCTTCAGCGCTGCCTCGAAAAGGATCCGCGGCAGAGGCTGCACGACATTGCCGACGCGCGCATCGAGATCGACGAGGCGCTGGCGCATCCGCGTCAGCCCGCGCGGAACGCCGCCTCCTCGACACGGGGCCGTGCGAGCGCGCGGGAGCTTGCCGCGTGGATGCTCGCAGCGCTCGGCATCGCGGCGGCTGTCCTGTTC
>JBKPSE010000117.1:0-2304 GCA_046765855.1 Acidobacteriota bacterium
GTCGAAGTGATCGTTGTCGACAACCGCCCGGGCGCCGCGAGTCCCACGCGCGGGGTTGTGGCGGAATTCACAGACGTCTCTCTGATCGAGGAATCGAAGCCCGGTCTGTCATACGCGCGTAACGCGGGATTCGCCGCGGCAACCGGCCAAATCCTGGTGGCGATTGACGACGATGTCATCGTCCCCGATGGATGGCTCGAGCGCCTCATTGCGCCTTTCGTTCGTCCCGAGGTCGCGGTGGTCACCGGAAACGTTCTGCCGCAGGAGCTCGAAACGCAGTCGCAGTGCCGCTTCGAAGCCTACGGCGGCCTGGGCAAAGGGTTCACCCGCCTCGAAGTCAACGGCGCGTGGTTCCGCGGTTTGCGCGGCGCGGTCCCGACCTGGAAGCTTGGGGCAACCGCGAACGCCGCGTTTCGCGCCGCCATCTTCATGGATCCGCGAATCGGGGTTCTCGACGAGGCGCTCGGCGCAGGCACGCCAACCGGCTGCAGCGAGGACACCTATCTGTTCTATCGCGTGCTGAAGGCGGGCCACACGATTGTCTACGATCCGCGCGCCTGGGTGTGGCACCGCCACCGCCGCGACGATGCCGCACTGCGGCGCCAGATCTACGCATACAGCAAGGGACATGTCGCTTACCACTTGACCACGCTGCTGCGCGAGCGCGATCCGCGCGCGCTGGTGCGGCTCGGCTACACCTTGCCGAAGACATACGTCGCGCGCGCGTTCTCGCGTCTTGGCGGCGGCAGTGAATACCCGCTCTCGTTGATCCTGGTGGAGATTGCCGGCAGCCTCGCCGGTCCGTGGGCGCTCTGGCAGTCCCGGCGGCGCGTCAAGCGCCTTGGACCCGGCGCGCGTCCGAGCAGAGACCATGCTGTATCGATGGAAAGTCCAGTTACTGAAACGTCCGCAGCTTAACCTGCTGTGGCGCCGCTGGCGTGCGCGCCGCGGGGATGTCGTCGGCAGCTACGATCGACTGCCGGAATTCATCCGCAAGCATGCGGCCGGAAAAAGCTTCGCCGACATCGGCTGCATGTGGGGCGTCAATGGCGAGTACGCGTTCCTCGCCGAAGAAGCGGGCGCCACCGCCGTGAAAGCTGTCGATGTCTTCGGCCCGACCCCTGAGTTCGAGCAGAAGCGCGAGCAGCGGCGCTCCCGTGTCGAGTTCGTCCTCGGCGACGTGACGCGCGCCGACACACTGGCGGCGATCGGCGAAGTGGACGTGGTGTTCTGCGCCGGCGTGTTGTATCACCATCCGAGCCCGTTCGATCTGCTCGTGGCCCTGCGTCGCATCTGCCGGGAAACGCTGATCCTGCGCACGTCGACGATTCCTGAAGTGCGCGGGCTTCCCAATGCCGCGGTCTACTTTCCGATGCTCGACGCGCGCGGCCGGGAGCTGTGGAACCTGAAGTCGCTCGGAGTGCTGCACCAGGCAGGCATCAGCAATGAGTTTCAGGCCTCGGACGGTTACGGCAACTGGTTCTGGGGGCTGACGCCCAGCTGCCTCGAGTCGCTCCTCAAGACAGCGGGTTTCCGCGTGGACTTCCGAGCGACCGAGGCGTTCGCGCAATCGATGGTCTGCACGGCCGTCGCTGCCGCGATGGAGCACGAGCTGCCCGATCAGAGCTCGGCGCGGCGGCTCGGTGCCGAGATTTCTGCGGCGGGCATCGCGCGCCCGGCGTAGCGGCGCCCCATGGTCCGGCGCAGTTCCCGCGCACACACCCACGGTGCGAGCCACGTCAGGATCAGAACCTTGCGCAGCATCGCGCCCAGCTCGTTCGCCCGCAGGTGTGCGCGAATCTCTTCGACCAGCTGCGTTCCGTAGAAATCCTGCCAGGCGCGGTAACCGCGCCGCCACGCGTCCGCGCGGCCAGCCTGAAACGCCGCCGCTCGATTGCGGCGCATGACGACGAGCGTATCGCGCAGCATACGTGCCGCGTGGCCGCTCATCGAAGCGGCATGCCTCCGGTACGCGGCGACGGGCTGCCCATGGTCGTGGATCGAATAAGCGTTGGCAAGGCGAAGATAGAGATCGTAATCCGCCGCTGCGTCGAAGCCGCTGCGGAAGCCGCCCGTTTCCACGACGGCCTCGCGCCTCAAGATCGCCATCGCCGGCATCCAGATCGGGTTCGTCCGCAGCAGCGCGCCGTAGTGGTCTGAGAGCACGACCGGCTGCTCGGGAGTGGGCCAGAAAGCGCCGTCCGCTCCCATCATGACGCAACGGCCGTAGGCCATCGCGCAGTGCGGATGCGCGATCAACGAGCTGATCGCCGCATCGACGCCGCCGGGCAGGAACCGGTCGTC
>JBKPSE010000118.1:0-2954 GCA_046765855.1 Acidobacteriota bacterium
TGACGATGGGCCCCGTCATCAGCGGCACGCACCGCGACCGCGTGAAGCAGTACATCGAGAAGGGCGTCCAGGAAGGCGCGAAGCTCGTGCTCGACGGCCGCGGCGTCGCGGTCGCGGATCGCGAGGAGGGTTTCTACGTCGGTCCGACGAAGAATCCTTCTTCGCGCTCGGCCACGGCGACCCCGCGGCCGTCGAGCACCAGCTTGGCCCCTTCCTTGACGCCTCTGTCGATGTAACCGGCGACACGGTCGCGGTGCGTGCCGCTGATCACCGGTCCCATCTGCACACCCGGTTGCATGCCGTCGCCGACCTTGAGACTGCGCGCGGCGGCAACCAGGCGATCGCGCGCTTCGGAATGCGCTTCGCCGACAGGAACGAGCACGCTCCCCGCCAGACAGCGTTCTCCAGCGCAGCCGTAGAAGGATTCCGTGATGATCTCGATCGATCGCTCGAAGTTCGCGTCCGGCATGACAACGACGAAGTTCTTCGCGCCGCCGAGCGCCTGCACGCGTTTTCCCGTGTGCGTGCCGCGCTGGTACACCGCGCGTGCGACAGGGGTCGAGCCGACGAACGACACGGCGCGAATGCCAGGATGATCGCAGATGCTTTCGACGATCTCGCGGCCGCCGTTGACCAACTGCACGACGCCTGGCGGAATGTCGCATTGCTCCAGCAGCCTGAAGATCATCCGCGCCGACAGCGGCACCTGCTCGGACGGCTTGACGATGATGCAGTTGCCGGTCGCGACGGCGAAGGGCAGGAACCAGAGCGGAACCATCGCCGGGAAGTTGAACGGGGTGATCGCGGCGACGACGCCGAGCGGCTGCCGGAAGACGTGGCAGTCGACGTTCGTGGCGATCTGTTCGAGGCCGTAGCCCATCATCAACGAGGGGGCGCCGCAGGCAACCTCGACGCATTCGATGCCGCGCCGCACGCTGCCGCGCGACTCGTCGATCGTCTTGCCGTGTTCGGTCGTCACCGTGCGCGCGAGCTCCTCGAAGTGCTGCTCGAGCAGGGCCGCGAGCTTGAACATCGCCCGCGCCCGAACGACGACCGGGGTATCGCGCCACCCGGGGAACGCCTTGGCCGCGGCCTGCACCGCCACGTCGAGGTCGGCGCGCGTCGACAGCGGGGTGCGGGCGATAACCTTGCCGAGTGCGGGGTTATGGACGTTGGCGAAATCGGTGGCCTGGGCCGCGACCCATCGTCCATTCACGAAATTCTGGAGCAGCTCGGCCGTCTGGTTGGTCATAAGTCGCTGATTATAAGTCGCTGGCGCTGTCGTACGATGTGCAAGCGCTCGAGCCATGGCAGCACCGGCATCGCCCGTCGCCACACGCGCGGTAAAACAGGCCGAAGCATTTCTGAAGGCGGGGAATCCTTTGCCTGCCTATGACGTCACACGCACGGCGTTGGAGCGGGAGCCGTCGCACATCCGCTTGCGTCAGCTTCATGCCCTCTCGTTGCTGCGGAGCGGATCGCGCGAGGCGGCGCGTCCCGTGCTCGAAGCCCTGTACGGCGAAGGCACGCGTGACGAGGAGACGCTCGGCATGCTGGCGCGGGTCTACAAGGACAGCGCCGTCGCCGCATCCGGTGAAGCGCGCGAGCCGCTCCTGCGCAAGTCGATCGACATCTACCGGCGTTCATGGGAGGCGCATCGCGGCATCTGGAGCGGCATCAACGCCGCGACGTGCTTGTTTCTGCTCGGGCGTCGCGACGAGGCCATGACGCTGGCGCGCCAGGTGCAGCGGGTCGCGACGAAGCTGCTGCGCACGCGGAAGCAGGATCGTTACTGGACGGAAGCGACGCTGGCTGAGGCCAGCTTGATCAACGGCGATTTCGACCGGGCGCAGGCGCACTATGCGTCGGCTGCCGCACTGGCGAAGAAGCAGCAACGCTATGGCGATCTCGCCTCGACACGGCGCAACGCCGAACTTCTCGCGGCCGCATCCGAGCCTCAGCTCTCGCTGAACCACATCGTCCCGGTCCAACGGGTCGCCGTTTTCACCGGACATCGGCCGGACGAAAAGGCGCGCGGCACGCCGCGGTTTCCCACGCGGATTGAAGGGGCGGTGGCCAAGCGTGTGGCAGCGCTCATTCGTGAACAGCAGGTCGTCATCGGATATTCGTCGGCCGCGTCCGGCAGCGACATTGTTTTTCTCGAAGCAATACTTGCGTCCGGCGGCGAAGCCAACGTGGTGCTGCCGTTCCCCGAAGCGCAGTTCATCGAGACGAGTATCCGTCCGGCGGGCGAGAGATGGGTGAAGCGCTGGCTCGCGATCAAGAAGAATCTTGCCAGCATCAGGGTCGTCGCCGACGAGCCGCTCGGCGACAGCGGACTCAGTTACGAATACGCGAACCGTCTTCTGCATGGACTCGCGCGGCTGCGCGGCCTGTCGCTGCGCAGCGACACGATCGGCATCGCCGTCTGGGATCCGTCGGATCCGCCGACGCTCGGCGGCGCCACGGCGGCGGTGCGCGACTGGCAGACGCACGATCTGCCGTTCGAGGTCGTCAACGTCGCGGAGCTGCGCGGCGGCGCTGCGACTCCCGACCCCGCGCGAGCTGCGCGCGCGCAACAGACGGACGCCCTCGACAAGGCGCTCGCCGCCTTCATCTTCTGCGACGCGTTTCACTTCAGCAAGCTCACCGACGCGCAGTTGCCGGCGTTCGTCAACGGGTTCCTCGGACGGGTCGGCGCGCTGGCGGATGGCGCCGCGCCGGCGCCGCTGCTCAGGAACACATGGGGTGACGGAGTTTTCTTCGTCTTCGAGACGGCCGAGGGCGCGGCGCGATTCGCGCTCGATCTCGTGAGCGGGATGTCTTCGCTCGATCGAACGGCGCTGGGACTGCCCGAGACGCTGCAGCTGCGCGTTGGCGTTCATGCCGGGCCTGTGTATCAGTGCACCGATCCGATCACGAGGGCGCCGAACTACTTCGGCGCGCACGTCAGC
>JBKPSE010000119.1:0-7989 GCA_046765855.1 Acidobacteriota bacterium
GAACGGCTGCGCGCGGCACGGACGCCGCCGGCGGTGCGAGCGCCCCCGTCCTTCAGCGCATCGCCGGCGCCGGCCCGAGTCGACTGCAATGCCGGAAGAATCGCGAACAGCATCGGCGTCAGCAGCGCGAGCGCCACGGTAAACCCGAGCACATCGCGATCGACGCTCAGCATGCGAAAGAACGGTTCGTAGGCCACCGCTTGTATGAGCAGCAGTCCGCCCTGCGCAATCGCCAGACCCAGTGCGCCGCCGCAGACGCCATAGATCAGATTCTCGGTCAGCATCTGACGTATGACGCGGAAGCGGCTGGCGCCGAGCGCGGACCGTACGGCGAGCTCACGCCGTCGCCCCGTCGCGCGCGACAGGACGAGATTGGCGAGGTTCGCGCACGCAAGCAGCAGGACGAGCCCGACGACAAGCGACAGCAGGACCATGATCGGCACCGTATCCGCGCCGGTCATCGCCTCGCGCGTCGGCGCGACACGCGCCGACCAGCCTTCATTGCTGCGGGGGTGCTCGCGCGCAAGAATCTGCGAAACACGCAGCACGTCGGCGTTGGCGCCGCTGATCGTCATCCCGGGCTTCAGCCGGCCGTTGACCCGCAGCGTGCGTTCCTCGCGCGGCGCGCTCTGCGAAAGCGTCAACGGGACCCAGACGTCGATGGTCGAGAGATTCCCGATTTCGATCTCGGGCGCCAGCACGCCCATGACGGTTGCCGGCTTGCCGTCGAGCATCAGCGTCTGTCCGACGATCGACCGATCATGATTGAGCTCGCGATCCCAGTAGTGATAGCTGATGACCACTTCACCGGCGGCGCCGGGTGTATCGGCGCCGGCACTGAACGCACGGCCGACGTGCATCTTCAGTCCCCAGAGGCCGATGAGATTCGCGGTCACGCGAGTGGCATCGAGGCGGCGCGCATCGCCGCGCCCGGTGAGGACGACGCTGGCGCGGGTCGACGCGGCGATCGCGTCGAACGAGGTGAGCGCGGCACGATAGTCGAGAAGTTCCGGGATCGACAGGGTGCCGCGGTTGCCGCCGCGGTGCGGATCGACGGCGAAGATCCAGCCGAGCCTGTCCGGCTCCGCCAGCGGCAGCGGCCGCAGCAGCAGGACGTTGGCGAAAGTGAAGATGACGGTGTTCGCACCGATCGCCAACGCCAGCGTCATCACGACGACCGTGGAGAAGATCGGCTGACGCCGTACCATCCGCGCCCCGTATCGAAGATCCTGCAGCAGTGTGCGCATGATGCCATCTCCGGCGGGCCGCGGCCGCCGTGGTCTCCAGGGGTATTGCCATGCCGCGGCGAGCGCCTGTCTCGCTGCCCAGCGCCGCGCCGCATCGGCGCCGGCGCTGGTCGCCACGCCGGCGAATCCTTCCTCGAGATCGCCGCTGATGAACTCGCGGACGCGCGGGTCGATCAACCGCAGCAGCGCGCGCGAGAGCAGCGGCAAGGTCATGGCTCGAAGTCGGCCAGCGGGTCGAGATGCGGGGCGAGGCCGTCGGCCATACGGCGAATCGACGCCAGCGCCTCGGACAGCGCGCGACGTCCCGCGGGCTGCAAGCGGAAGTACTTCTTGCGGCGGCCGCCGCGTTCGGCGGTCGGTTGTCCGATCGTGGATGCGATCAGCCCCTTGTCCTCGAGCCGCTCGAGTGTCTTGTAGACGGCCGCGATCGTCACCTCCCGCCGCGCGCGGCGCACGATTTCCTGATGGATGGTCACGCCATAGGCGCGATCGCCGAGCCGAACCAGCGCCAGCAGGATGAGTTGTTCGAAGTCGCCAAGCGCCGGGGCCGTGGATCTCATGAGCCATATCCTAGACGATGTCGAGGATTAGAAAGTTCCCTACAATGCCGCCATGCTTCTGCGCCTCGGCTTGGCGTTCGCCGCTGCCGTGCTGCTGCTGCCCGGTCCGCCAGCGCCACGCACGGTGTTCGTCGACGATTTTTCCGGCAACGCCCTCGACCGGCGCCATTGGAATGTGATCGTCACCGGCCGCACCGTCAACAACGAGCTGCAGGCGTACGTCGATTCGCCGGAGGTGCTGCGCGTCACCGGCGGTCATCTCGAGATTCGTCCGCGGTTTCATCCCGGTTTCACGACGGCCGAAGGGCGCCGCTACGACTTCATTTCCGGCCGCATCGACACGCGTGCCAAGGTCTCCTTCACCTACGGGACTGCGGCGGCGCGGATGAAGCTCGCCGCCGGCGACGGCCTATGGCCGGCGTTCTGGGCGCTGGGCGACGGCCGCTGGCCGGATACCGGCGAGATCGATGTGATGGAGAACGTCGGCGCCCGCACCTGGACGAGCGTCGCGCTGCACGGGCCGGGCTATTTCGGTGATACGCCGCTGGTGCGGCGCGCAAGCGTGGACGCGACCGGATGGCATGTCTATTCGGTCGACTGGACCACAGACGTGCTCGTGTTCAGGATCGACGGCCACGAGATCTACCGCGTGACGCGCGACATGGTCGAACGATTCGGCCGTTGGGCGTTCGACAATCCCAAGCACCTGATCGTGAACCTGGCGCTGGGAGGGAATTATCCGTTCAGCGTGAACAAGGCCTCGGCGCCCTATCGGGGTCTGCCCGAGCCGACCGTCCGCGCCATTCAAGCCGACAAGGTCAAGATCCTCGTCGACTGGGTCCGGCTTACCGCGCCCGAGTAGGTGGCTGCCACTTTCGGTGGCTGGCACCTAAGGTGCCCGCTGCCGTGCCCTAGGGGGAAACATTTGGCGTCACGATGAAGCCTCGCGGTTCATGCGCCCGCCAGCCTTGCGGCTTCGGCTTCGGTGTCGTTAACAAAGGAACGTTCACCTGCTCGAGCCAGTCAGGCGGACGCCGCACCGGCCACGCCGAGAGCAAATCGATATCCGGCGCTGGTCCGCAACACGCCAAGCTGCTCCACGGCCAGGCCTCTGCGCGATTCACGAGCTTGGCCCGGCGCGCGTTTCCTTCGACGTAGCGGCAAACGTTCAAAAAATGCTGATCATTGTGAATCAGGTGGTTGCGATATCTGCCTTGGTAGACGTGACCTTGGCCTGCCAGCCCGTGACGCCGGAGCAGATCGCGCAAATGTGCATTCATCGCGATCTGCATGTAGGTAGAAATCTCATGGCCGCTGTGCGGCCACAACACCAGATGCCAATGATTCGGCATCAAACAGAAACAAACCAGGCGAACAACAGTGCGCTCCGCCGCTTCAGCGAGTGCACCGATGAACCCGAGATAGTCCTCTGGTCCTCGGAAGATCAGCGATCGGCGATTGCCGCGATTGACGACGTGCTGCGGCACGTGATCTGGATGAACGCGGAGAGGTCGGGGCATAGAGAATGCCGCTCTTCCAAACACCTTGCCAACTGCCTTTGGTAGCTGGCACTTTAGGTGGCTGGCACCGTAGGTGCCAGCCACCTAAACCAGTGGTTCGGGAGCGTCGGGGGTCGGCCAGACGATGCGGGCGAACTGGCCGCGCTGGAGCAGCTCGCGCCCCTTGCCGCCGCGGCCGGTGACCTCATACTTGGCGGTGCTGATCGTCTGCTCGCCACCGCGCGAGGTCTCGACGGTCAGCAGATCACGATCGCCGGTCGACGCGATGAAACCCAGCACCCGATCTTCTTTCGACTGCAGCTTGATCAGAATCACGCCGCGGCCGGGCCCCGACAGGAAGTTGACCTCCTCCGCACGCGTCAGCAGGCCGCGCGCCTCGCGCGTGGCGGTAATCAGGATTTCCTCGCCCGTGTAGCGCGCGACACCGACAACTTCGGCGCCCTGCGCCGTGCGCGCAAAACGACGTCCGGCGCGCGTGCTCGGCTCGATGAACGGTTCCAGCGAGAACCGAAGGCTGTAGCCATCGCTGGTCACGGCGACCGCGTGGACCTTCGGCTCGGCCCCTTCCTTCTTCGCGGTGATCTCGCCGGCAACGCGCGGATCGAGGCTGAACGCGGCCACGATGCGCTCGCCGTCCTTCAGCTTGAACAGGCGCTGAATCGGCTCGCCGTACCCGGTCGATGCGGGAACGTCGGCAATGCGCGCCGTATAGGCGACGCCGAAATTGCTGAAGAACACCGCCGTCGCGCGCGTGCTGCCCGCCAGCGCCGCCAGCACCGCGTCCCCTTCACGCAACCGAGTCGTCGAGATGTCCTTCACTTCCTTCTGGCGCTTGACCCAGCCGTCGCGGGAGACGATGACGACGTTGTCTTCCTCGATGATGAAATCTTCCGCGGTGTATTCCGACTCCCCTTCGTCGCTCGAGATCTTCGTCCGGCGCGGATCGCCGTACTTCTTCTGAATCTCCTCGATCTCGATCCTGACGATGTCCCAGCGGCTTTCCTCGCTCTTGAGCAGCGTGTTGATCTGGCGCGTGCGGCGGCGCTTCTCTTCCAGCTCCTTGCGGATGACCAGGATCTCGAGCTTCGCCAGCCGGTAAATCTTCAGCTCGAGGATCGCGTCGGTCTGTTCCGCGTCGAGCGCAAACCGTTTGATGATCGCCTGCGCGGCGTCAGCCTTGCCTTCCGACCGCCGCACGATCTTCAAAATCTCGTCGAGCGCGTCGAACACCTTCTCGAAGCCTTCGAGGATGTGCACGCGCTTCTTCAGCGCCTCCAGTTCATGCTCCAGACGGCGGGTGACGACGTCGAGACGGAAATGGAGGAAGTGCCACAGGATCGCGTGCAGGTCCAGCCGCTCGGGACGCCCGACCTCCTGGTTTTCGGTCGGAATCAGGCAGGTCAGGTTCACCGGAAAGTTGGTCTGCAGCGGTGTGTGTTTGAAGAGGTAGGCCATGACCATCTTCTCGTCGGCGTCCTTCTTCAACTCGAGCGAAATCCGCACATCGTCGGTCGACAGGTCCTTGACGTCGAGCAGCGGCGGCAGCTTGCGGCTGGCCGCGATGTCGCCGATACGCTCGACCAGAGCTGATTTGTTGACGGTGTAGGGGATGCTGGTGACGTAGATCGTCTTCGTGCCGCGTGTCTCCGGCCCCAGTTCCCAGGTGCCGCGCAACCGAATCGCGCCCGACCCCGTCTTGTAAATCTGCTTGAGTTCCTCAGGCGAGTTGAGCATCTCGCCGCCGGTAGGGAAATCGGGGCCCTTGATCCACTTGCACAGGCGCACGCTGGTCAGATCCGGATCGTCGAGCAGCTTCACCAGCGCCGTGCACACCTCACCGAGATTGTGCGGCGGGATGTTCGTCGCCATGCCGACGGCAATGCCGGTCGCGCCATTGATCAGTAGATTCGGGATGCGCGACGGGAGGACGACGGGCTCCGTGCGCGTGCCATCGTAGTTGGGACGGAACGGGACCGTCGTCTGATCGATCTCCGTGAGCAGCTCGTCGGACAAACGTGCCAGTCGGCACTCGGTGTAGCGCATCGCCGCAGCGCTGTCGCCGTCGAGCGATCCGAAGTTGCCCGAACCGTCGACGAGCGGGTAGCGCAGTGAAAACGGCTGCGCCATGCGCACCAGCGTGTCGTAGAGAGCCACGTCGCCGTGCGGGTGATAGCTGCCCATGACATCGCCCACGACCTTCGCGCACTTGCGATGCTTGGTGTCGGCGGTGAGGTTCTGCTGCCACATCGTGTAGAGGATGCGGCGCTGCACCGGCTTCAACCCATCGCGCACGTCGGGCAGCGCGCGCGACGTGATCACCGATAGCGCGTAATTGAGATAACGCGTCTGCGCGGCTTCGTGCAGCGAGACGTGTTCGTCGGTCGGGCCTTGTGGAGTATCGCTATCGGTGATGTCGAAGAGGGACGCGTCGCCAGTTTTCCTGCGTTTGGCCATCACGCGTCAGCATAACAACTCACCGATCGAAACGCACGACGATCGGTTCCGGGGACATCGCGACGTCACGCAGGATGACCGTGCGGCCCGGCTGCCGCGCGAAGAATTCGGCGAGGCGCAACGGCCTGTCATCGAATGCTGGCAACGACGCGACGCCATCAGCTGAGGGCTTGACGACGACACGAGTCTCGCGGCCGTCAGTGGCAACCAGACGAGCCCACGTCGATCGATTCGCAGCGTCCGAGTCGCCCCAGACTAGCCGCACGCGCCGCCGGAACGTTGGCAGAACAATCGTTTCGTGCGAAAGCCCCCTGGACGTCCAGCGATCGATTCGCTCGAACATCGCCCCGCGTCCATCGTCGGTGAAGGCGATGTCGCGCACGGCCTCGCTCCCCGGGTAACCATCGATCTTCACGAGGACGACCTCGGCGAGGTGTTCCGCCGATGCCGCGTCGAACACTGACAGCCGGTTTTCGGTGATCAGGAATCCCACGCGGCTGCTGTCGCGAGTCCAGATGATCGTGTGGCACCAGTCGGCGTCGGGAGCAAGATCGAGCAGCTTCGTGACCTCGCCGGTCCGCCGTTTGAGAAACAAATGATCGTCCGGAGGATCGATGCTGAATCCCTGCCGCACCCAGGCCTGCGACCGACCGTCGGGGGACGTCGAGACGGTGTGAGTGCGAGGAAGAAAATCGCGGCGCATCTCGCCGCAGCCCGACAGCAGCGCGGCCGCAATGACGATTTGAGCAGACCTTCCAGGCATTGGCGCCTTCCTCCAGCCTTGACGATCATAGACTCGCATAGGCATGGCGAAATACCGTTACCTCCACATCGACGTCTTCACTGACACCGCGCTCGAAGGCAACCAGCTCGCGGTCTTTCCGGAGCCGCACGGCCTCAGCACCGAGCAGATGCAGGCGGTTGCGCGCGAGATGAACTTTTCCGAGTCTACGTTCATCTTCCCTGCCGAAGCGGCAGGCACCCACGTCCGCATGCGCATCTTCACGCCCGGCGAGGAACTGCCGATGGCCGGTCATCCCACGATCGGCAGCACCTTCGCGCTGGTCAACGAAGGCGTCATCAAGCCGGGCCAGAAAGACTTCGTCTTCGGCCTCGGCGTCGGACCGACGCCGGTGTCGCTCGAATGGAAAGGATCCACCCTCGACTTCGCCTGGATGACGCAGAAGAACCCGCATTTCGGCGGGCGCGTCGAGGACCGGGCGGCCTTCGCACGCGCGCTTGGCATCGAGGCCGCGGACCTCGCGGCTAGCGCGCCGCAGGTGGTGTCGTGCGGCGTGCCGTTCCTGTTCGCGGCGCTGACATCTCGCCGCGCCGTCGACGCGGTCGCCATCGACATGAAGACTTACTCGGATTGCTGCCGCGCCGCGCGGATCGACAACCTGCCGCTCTTCATCTTCACAACCGATCGTGGTGGCGCAACAGGTGAAGAGGCCGTGTACTCACGCATGCTCGCGCCCGGATTCGGCATCGCCGAAGATCCAGCGACCGGCGGCGCAAGCGGTCCTCTCGGCTGCTATCTCTTCGCCAATACGCTCGTCCCGCGCGAGGAGCTCGCCCACATCGTCAGCCTGCAGGGCGTGCAGATGCGCCGCCCGAGCCGGATCCACATCTCGATCGACGCCAGCGGCAACGAGATCACGCGCGTCCGCGTCGGCGGACGCAGCGTCATCGTCGGCGAGGGCACGCTCAGCTTCTAAACTCCGCGTACTGCGGGTAGTCCGCGGCTGTCTTCGCGCCGCGGCTGCCTTCGTTCCGAGGCTGTCTTCGTTCCGCGGCTGCCTTCGTTCCGCGGCTGGCTTCGTTCCGCGGCTGCCTTCGTGTCCGTGTATTCCGTGTATTCCGCGGCTGCGTGCGTTTCCGTGCATTCCGCGTATTCCGCGGCTGCCCTGTACGTCCGTGTATTCCGCGTATTCCGCGGCTGCCCTGTATTCCGTGTATTCCGCGTATTCCGTGGCTGCTCTGTACGTCCGCGTATTCCGCGTGTTCCGCGGCTGCATGCGTTTCCGCGTGTTCCGTGGCTGCCCTGCGCTTCCGCCTATTCCGTGTATTCCGCGGCTGCGTGCGTATCCGTGTATTCCGCGTATTCCGTGGCTCCTGCGTTTCCGTCTATTCCGTGGCTATGTCGGCCGCCGCCCGCCGGTCTGGTCGTGCTTGAGGATCCCGATCGCCATCCATGCCCCGCCGAAC
>JBKPSE010000120.1:0-4320 GCA_046765855.1 Acidobacteriota bacterium
GCTGTTGCCCTCGCCGACCCCGCTCAGCATGTGATCGCCGCGCGCGTGCACGACCAGCTCGGTGCGGTGGCGGAACTTCTCCCTGGTCAGGATGATCGTCGCCGACACCGCCGCGTCGTTGAGGAGCCGCTCCAGCTTTTCGAGCCGCTTGCCGATCAACTGCCGCAGGTTCGGGGTGATCTCGACGTGACGCCCCGTGATGTCTAACCGCACTAGTAGAGGACCTTTCGCTGATTCGACGTGGGAATCTTGAGCTCCTCGCGGTACTTCGCGATGGTGCGCCGCGCCAGCATCAGGCCTTCTTTCTGCAGGATGCTCACGATTTTCGAGTCGCTGAGCGGCTTGCGCGGATCCTCGTTCTCGATGATCTTGCGGATCCGCTGCTTGATCGTCACCGACGACACGCTGTCGCCGTACGAGCTGCTGATCCCGCTGTGGAAAAAGTATTTGAGCTCGAACACGCCCTGCGGCGTGTGCATGTACTTGTTGTTGACGACGCGGCTGACGGTCGACTCGTGCATGCCGATGTCGTTGGCCACGTCGCGCAGCACCAGCGGCCGCAGGTACTCGATGCCGTGGTCGAGGAACTCGCGCTGGAAGTTGATGATGCTGTTGGCGACTTTCTGAATCGTCTTCTGCCGTTGATCCACCGACTTGATCAACCACAGCGCCGAACGGAACTTGTCCTTGACGTAGGCGCGGGTCTCGTTGTTCTCCGGGGTTCCGGCCACGTTCTTGTCGAGCAGACGCCGGTAGGTCGGGCTGATGCGCAGCTGCGGCAGTCCCTCCTCGTTCAGCATCGCCACGTACTGGTCTTCCACTTTGACGACGTAGACGTCGGGGATGACGTACTGGGACTGCTGCGCGTTGTAGCGGCTGCCCGGCTTCGGATCGAGGTTGCGAATGATCTCGATGTGTTCCTTGAGATCCTCGATCGGCATTCCCATCCGGCGCGCGATCTCCGGCACCTGGTGGTTCTGCAGCAAGCGCAGGTGCTCGGTCACGATCTTCTCGGTCGGCGTCCCTTCGAGCCCGAGCCGCCGGATCTGAAGCCAGAGGCACTCCTGCAGGTCGCGCGCCGCGACCCCGATCGGATCCAGCGTCTGGACGTGCTGGAGCGCGCGCTCGACGTCGGTCACCGGCCAGTCCCCCATGCCGGCGATCTCCTCGACCGAGGCGACGAGATACCCGTCGTCATCCAGGTTGCCGATGATCGCCGTACCGATCTCGCGCAACTGCTCGTCTTCGGTCTGCAGCGACAGCTGCCACAGCAGGTAATCCGAGAGCGACTGCGCTGTCGAGAGGGTGTTCTCGATCGGCGGCAGTTCCTTCACTTCCGACGGGGCTCGCGACTTGTATCCGTCGTCGAGGTAGTCGCCGAAGAAATATTCGTAATCGGCGTCGTCCCACTGGTCCGTCTTTTCGGCGCTGGGCTTCTCGGCGTCCGCCTTGTCGTTCTGCGCCTGCTGTTCCGCCGGCTGGAGCTCCTCGGTCGGGACCTCCTCGAGCAGCGGGTTCTCCACCATTTCCTGGTTCAGGAGTTCGGCGAGTTCCAGGGTCGACATCGGCAGCAGCTTGATCGCCTGCTGCAGTGACGGCGTAAGGATGAGCTTCTGAACGAGCTTGGTATGGAGTTTCTGCGAAATCGCCATGTGGTGTCTGTCGGGCCTACCTTCAGATTCTAGTCCAACCGGAAGTCGGCCCCGAGGTAAATGCGCTTCACATCTTCATCAGCGGCGAGGCTTTGCGGCGTTCCGCTCTTGAAAATGACGCCGTCGTGGACGATATAGGCGCGGTCGGTAATGCGGAGCGTCTCCCGCACGTTGTGGTCGGTGATGAGCACGCCGATGCCCTGCGACTTGAGGTGGAAGATGATCTTCTGGATGTCGGTGATCGCGATCGGATCGATGCCGGCGAAGGGCTCGTCGAGCAGCATGAACTTGGGCGAGATGACCAGCGCGCGTGTAATCTCGACGCGGCGCCTCTCGCCGCCCGACAGCGTGTAGGCCGGCGACTTGGCCAGCGGCGTCAGCCCCAGCTCAGCCAACAGCTCGCGCAGGCGGGCGCGTCGGGCCGCCCGGTCGAGATCGAGCGTCTCGAGGATGGCCATGATGTTCTGTTCGACCGTGAGTCCGCGGAAGATCGAGGCCTCCTGCGGCAGGTAACCAATACCCTTGCGCGCGCGCACGTACATCGGGTCGTCCGTAACGTCGATGCCGTCAAGGAGGACGCGGCCGGAATCGGGTGCGGTCAGCCCGACGACCATCGAGAACGTTGTCGTCTTGCCCGCACCGTTGGCGCCGAGCAGGCCGATGACCTCGCCGGACGCGATTTCAACGTTTACGCCTTTGACTACCGTCCGGCCGCCGTACGACTTGGTGAGGTCGCGCGTGAGCAGTGTCGCCACTAATGCGATCCCGGTCCAGTGCCGCAGGCGACGGTCGCGCTTTTGTGCGGAAAGGCATCCGAGCCCGTCACCGTCGACGTTGCGGAGCGCCCCTTGGCGCCGGCGCTGGCGCTCGTGGCGCTGCCGAACGTCGCGATGGCGCCCTCGGTAAGCTTGCAGCTCCCCGGTGTGTCGTCATAGACCTTCACCGGCGCGCCGGTCATGGTGTACTGCTCGTCTTTCGCGCTATAGGTCAGGTGGCTGCCGTAGGCACGCTTCTGTTCCTGGCGTGAGACGACGTTGCCGTCCGCTTCGGCGCGTTCGAGCTGGCCCCCCTGCTCGGCGAGAAACAGCTCGAGCCGATCAGCCGTCACATCGCCGCTCGGGCCGCTCATGTGCGTGTGGCCAGTGTAAGTCGCGCGGTGCTTCGCGTCTTCATACAGCAATTGATCCGCCTTGGTGGTGGTCGATTCGGCGCGCGCGCCGGACTTGGCACCTTCGGTCAACACCATCACCGTCGTCACGTTGGTCGTTGCGTGCAGGTTGCCGGTCTTGTCCTCGATGACAATCCGATCCGCCTGGATGATGGTGTCTTCCTGCCATAGTTTCGCGCTTCCTTCGTAGGTCGCCACCGAATTGGCGCCGTCGTAATTCAGGCGGTTGGATCGCACGTTCACAGGTTGATCCTGCTTCATGATCGACGGCACCTTGACCGCGCCATCCGGCTTGCTGCTTTTCGACTGCGCCAGGATCAGGCCGCGGACCTGGGTGTCAGCCTTCATCGTCTGCGCGCCGAGCGTCATCTGGATCGTACGCGCCTCGATGCTGACGCGGCCGTCCGAGACCTGCGGCCCACGGCCGGTGTCCCCCGCGTCCTGACCGAGATCGAGCCGATCGAGCGCGATCTGATAGACCGCGGTCGGCGAATATGCGCTCGTCTGCGTTCCGTCGGTGAAGTGCACGTTGCTATGGAAGGTCGCCTGCTCGATCTCGCCGAACCCGGGCTTCGTCTTCAAGTCCATGCGCGCCGATCTTGCGGTGCGATCGATCGCCGCCAGCTTTCCTCGCGCCGCACGCGCCTCGTGGTATTCGACCTCGCCTGCGAAGGTTGCCGCCTGGATCCCCACTGGAGCCGCGCCGGTGGCCAGCAGCGACGAAGATCGGATCCGCCGCGCGGGTGTCTCCCCTTCGGCGGGAAGATCGACTTGCACGTTCTCGTTCGCGGCGAGGTTCGTCACCGTCGATCCGTCCGGCGCGAGCGTGATGTCGATCACTTTCCCGGCGATGCGGCGCCCGGCTTTCCCCTTTTCGCCCGGCAGCTGCACCGACGCGTTCTCGACAAGATGGGCGGATTGCAGCGTCCGGCCGTTCTCGGCAAAGGCGATGTCGATGTCCTTGCCCTGCATCTCGCGCGGGCCCGGCGCTGCCGGGGTGCCGACGATGCGCGAGTTGCCGCGCAGCTCCATTCGCGTCATGCGCTCGTCGTCTTGCGTCAGATATGACGTCGCTTCATCCGCGAAGATGTCGCGGCCTTCGCCGACCAGATGCGCACCGCCGAGAAACTTCATGTAATGGTCGGCGCGCGCCATGCCGGCGCTCTTCGCCTCGACGTGCACCGCGCCGCCGCCGGTCTTGTCCGGCGCGACGTCGACCTTGGCCTGATCCAGCAGCCAGAGCACGTTCCGGGTCTGATCGTAGGTCGCGCCGACGCCGCTTCCGGTCATCCGTCCTTTGCTGAATGTCACCGGACCGGGAATCCGCGCCGTCTGGTCTTCATCCCTGTATGTCGCGGACGCCGATTTCACGGTGATGCCGTCGCTGGTCGTGAGCGTGACGCCGCCGGTAAACGTCGCGTTGCCGACTTGCGCCTTTTCAGGCGGTTTGGTGACCTCGGCTTCCTCCGAGGTGATGGTGATCTGCCGGCCGTTCTTGTC
>JBKPSE010000121.1:0-3355 GCA_046765855.1 Acidobacteriota bacterium
GTCGTAGTCGGACGTCGTGTCCTCCGCTTGCGTGCGGAGCTGTTTGACGCGTCCGGCGATCGACGCCGTGCTGCCGGCGCCTTCGACAATCGTCGTGTTGTCCTTGTCGATCGTCACCTTCTTCGCCTTGCCGAGGTCCTCGAGCTTGATGTTCTCGAGCTTGATCCCGAGGTCCTCGGTGATCGCGCGGCCGCCGGTGAGGATCGCGATGTCCTCGAGCATCGCCTTGCGGCGATCGCCGAAGCCCGGCGCCTTGACGGCCGCCGCCTGCAGCGTGCCGCGCAGCTTGTTCACGACCAGCGTCGCCAGCGCTTCGCCGTCGACGTCTTCCGCGATGATCACCAGCGGACGGCCGGCGCGCGCCACCTGTTCGAGCAGCGGCAGCAGGTCCTTCATCGAGCTGATCTTCTTCTCATGGATCAGGATGACCGGATTCTCGAGCACCACTTCCATGCGCTCGGGGTCGGTCACGAAGTAGGGCGAGAGATAGCCGCGATCGAACTGCATGCCTTCGACGACCTCGAGCGAGGTCTCCATCGACTTGGCTTCCTCGACCGTGATGACGCCGTCCTTGCCGACCTTCTCCATCGCTTCCGCGATGATCTTGCCGATGGTGTCGTCGCTGTTCGCCGAGATCGTGCCGACCTGGGCGATGGCCGCGCCGCTCACCGGCTTGGCCGACTTCTTCAGCTCGTTGACGACCACTTCGACGGCCTTCTCGATGCCGCGCTTCAGTTCCATCGGGTTGGCGCCGGCCACGACGTTCTTCGCCCCCTCGCGGAAGATCGCCTGCGCGAGGACCGTCGCGGTCGTGGTGCCGTCGCCGGCGATGTCTGACGTCTTGCTGGCGACTTCACGCACCATCTGCGCGCCCATGTTCTCGAGCGCGTCCTTCAGCTCGATCTCCTTGGCGACGGTGACGCCGTCCTTGGTGATGGTGGGGGAGCCGAATTTCTTGTCGAGGACGACGTTGCGGCCCTTGGGGCCGAGAGTGACCTTCACCGCATTGGCGAGCTGGTTGACGCCGCGCAGGATGGCCTGACGCGACTCCTCGCCGTACACAATCTGCTTTGCCATTTCTCTTGTCTCCGTGTCCGCTGCCAGCATCCGGCTGCCAGCTTCCAGCAAAACCGCTTTTGATGTCGACCTGTCGATTCCGCTGCGCCGCCGCTCACGACGTGCCGGGAGCGGATAGCGGCAAGCGGCAAGCTACTTCGTAATGACGCCGAGAATTTCTTCCTCGCGCATGATCAGGTACTCCTCGCCATCGAGCTTGATCTCCTGGCCGGAGTACTTGCCGAACAGCACCGTGTCGCCTTCCTTGACGTCGAGCGGCGTCACCTTGCCGTCCTTCTCGACCTTGCCCTTGCCGACCGCGATCACCCGTCCCTGCTGCGGCTTCTCTTTCGCCGAGTCCGGGATGATGATGCCGCCGACCTTCTGCTCCCCCTCGTCGATGCGCGACACGATGACGCGGTCGTGGAGTGGGCGGATGCTCACCTTCGTTGCAGTTGCTGCCATTTCGTCGTCTCTCCGTTGAATAAGATTGCGGGCCCAGGGCAAGCTAGCAATCGCCCTGACCGACTGCTAATTCTATGGAAGGGGGAGGTCGCTGTCAAGCAGTCAAGGCAGGCGACTGCTAATCGCGGTCACAAGGCTCGGAAGCGGTCAGCTCGACCGTTTTATGCGATATTCCGAGATTTTCCGAGCAATCGTATTCCGATGCAGGCCGAGCATCTCGGCCGCCTCGCCGAGGTTGCCCTTGCTCCGCTGCAGGGCGCGCGCGATGAACAGCTTCTCGAATTCGCGGCGGGCGTCCTCATAGTGAACGCCCTTGTCGAGCATCTCCGCTACCAGCCGCTCCATCTGGTCGCGCACGGGGGTCTTTACACGAGCTCCCGGCCCGACAACCGTCGGAATGCCTCGACGTATTTCTCGCGGGTCCGCGCCACCACGCTGTCAGGCAGCGACGGCACCGGCGGCTGCTTGTTCCACTTGATCTCTTC
Organism: Acidobacteriota bacterium; assembly: GCA_046765855.1. Classification (GTDB taxonomy): domain Bacteria; phylum Acidobacteriota; class Vicinamibacteria; order Vicinamibacterales; family 2-12-FULL-66-21; genus JAICSD01. The sequence goes on from JBKPSE010000121.1 coordinate 2,007, forward strand.
GAGGTAGTCGCGCACGAACTGTTTGTCGAAGCTCGGCACCGCGCCGCCGGGCTTGTATTGATCCTTTGGCCAGAAGCGCGATGAATCGGGAGTGAGGACTTCGTCGATGAGCACGATTTCATCGTCACCGATCACGTTTGCCGAAAGGTCGGCGCTCCGGCGCGACGAGTCCGGCCTCGCGGGCGCCAGCCCGAACTCGAACTTCGTGTCGGCGATGATGATCCCTTTCGACTCGGCGTGTTCGCAGCCCCGGCGGAAGATCTCGAGCGTGAGCGCCTTCAGCCGATCGGTGAGCTCGCGGCCGATGATCTTCGCCGCTTCATCCTCGCTGATGTTGATGTCATGGCCGCTCTCCGCCTTCGTCGCCGGAGTGAAGATGGGCTGCGGCAGGCGATCCGATTCCTTGAGGCCGGACGGGAGCTTCACGCCGCATACCATCCCCGTCTGCTGGTACTCCTTCCAGCCGGACCCGGACAGATAGCCGCGCGCCACGCATTCGATCGGAACGGGCCGCGTGCGGCGGCACAGCATCGACCGGCCGCGCAGCGTATCCGCGTGCGGCTGCAGCTCCGCCGGAAATGCGGCGACATCGGTCGCGATCACGTGATGCGGCACCAGCTCGCCCATGCGCTCGAACCAGACCGCCGAGAGCTGCGTCAGGACCTTGCCCTTGTCGGGAATGCCGGAGCCGAGGACGTAGTCGAACGCGGAGATGCGATCGGTCGCGACGAGAAGAAGGTCGTCTCCGACGCGATAGATGTCGCGCACCTTGCCGCGGCCGTGCAAGTGGAGATCGCGAAAGTTGGTTTCGAGGAGCGGGGCGGTAGTGAGCACGATGATTCTCAGCGGTTCGCAGTTGGCAGTGAACAGTGATCGGCAGTTAGGAGGTCGCAGTTAGTCGGCAGTTGTCAGTTGGCAGTTCGCAGTTGGCAGTTCGCAGTTCGCAGTTCGCAGTTCGCAGTTCGCAGTTGCAGCTCGCAGTCGTTCGAGGCTGCGAATTGTAACTCCGAACGCCGCGCAAAGAACTGCTAACTGCAAAGTGCGCGCGGCGGGCCGCTAGGTTACTTGCCCTCAGGCTTGCGCACGCGGATATCGCCTCGCGTCGCTCGCAGCGTTAGTGCGGGTCCGCCGCCGCGTATGGCTCCGGTTGCGCGCTCTTCGCCCTCTCCTACAGGTTTCAAGTTGCCATCCTCGAGCGTAACGCGCCCCTCGGTGGCGACCGCGTCGAGCGCATAGCCCCCTGGAGGCGCGGTGACGACAATGTTTTCGCTGGTGTTGTAAATCTTCAGGGGCGCGGCCGCGGCGAGCGCGATGTCGATCTCGGTGTCGCGTCCATCGATGCGCGACTC
>JBKPSE010000122.1:0-3305 GCA_046765855.1 Acidobacteriota bacterium
CTCGTCCGCCGCGCGACGCTCGATCTGACCGGGCTTCCGCCGACGGTCGAGGAGGTGGACGCCTTTGTCGCCGACACCGCGCCCGACGCCTTCGCCAAGGTCGTGGATCGCCTGCTCGCATCGCCGCGCTATGGCGAGGCGTGGGGACGGCACTGGCTCGACGTCGCCCGCTATGCCGAAGACGATCCGCGCAGCCTCGATCCGATGGGACGCGGCTACAGTCCGTATCCGAACGCGTATCTCTATCGCGACTGGGTGGTGCGAGTGTTCAACGACGACATGCCGTACGACCAGTTCGTGCGCGCGCAGCTCGCCGCCGATCTGATGGACGAAAGGCTGCGCGTCCGCATGCTGCCGGCGCTCGGCTTTCTCGGCATCGGGCCGTGGTACTACGACAACGGGTCGGTGGAAGTCACGCGCGCCGACGAACGCCACGATCGCGTCGACGTGGTGTCGCGCGGATTCCTTGGCCTCACCGTTGCCTGCGCGCGCTGCCACGACCACAAATACGATCCCATTCCGCAGCGCGACTACTACGCGCTGGCCGGTGTCTTCCTGAACAGCCCGTATCACGAGTATCCGCTGGCGCCGCAATCCCTCGTCGACGACTACAAGAAGGCGGAAAAGAAGAAGAAGGACAAGCAGGAGCTGCTCCAGGATTTCATGTCGACCGAGAGCAGCCAGCTCGCCGAAACGCTGGCGCTGCAGTCAGCCAAGTACATGCAGGCAGTGTGGCGTGTGACCGGCGAGCCGAAGGAAGACGCGGCCACCGTGGCCGCCGCCGAGAAGCTCGATTACGAGCTGCTGCAGCGATGGATCCGGTTCCTGGCCAAGCCGCCGAAGTTTTATCCGTATCTCAGGAAGTGGCAGGAGATGATCGCCTCGGGCGGGAGCGAGGAAGGAGCCAAGGCGCTCGCCGCCGAGTTCCAGGACCTCGTCGTCGACGTCATGTTCGAGGCTCGCGCGGTCAAGGAAGAAAACGACATCATTCGCGCCAAGGCGCTGCCCGGCACGAAAAAGAAAGAGCGCGCCAACCTTCCTCACGAGTTCGTCACCAACGACGACTTCTGCCCGGGCTGCGGCCTCGAGCTGAAAAGTCTGTCCGGCGATCGCGTGCTGTTCCACGCCGACATGTTTCGCGCCGACGTCGTCGACACTGCGGATCCGGCGAATGCGAACTTGCCGGACGAGCTGCGGCCCGGACTGTTCGTGTTCCGCGGTCCCGCGCTCGATCGGTGGCTCGGCGCCGATCGGCGGCGCTACATCGAGGAACTGCGCGACGACATCAAGGCGATGACCAAGGCGATGCCCGCGAAGTACAGCTACGTCCATGGCGTGCAGGACGCCGAAAAGCCGGCGCCGATGCGTCTGGCGATACGCGGGAATCCGTTCAAGCCGGGTGACGAGGTGCCGCGCCATTTTCCGTCCGTGCTCGCCGATGGGGCGCCGCCGGCATTCGACACGGGCAGCGGGCGGCGCGAGCTGGCTGACGCCATCGTGCGGCAGCCGCTGGCGATGCGGGTGATCGTCAACCGCGTCTGGAAGTGGCATTTCGGCACCGGCCTGGTGAATTCGGCCAGCAACTTCGGCAAGCTCGGTGAACTTCCCAGCAATCCCGACCTGCTCGAGTATCTCGCGTCCTCGTTCGTCGACAACGGCTACTCGCTCAAGAAACTGCAGCGGCAGATCATGCTCAGCGCGGTTTACCAGTCGAGCACGGACGACTCGCCGGCGGCATTCGCCGCCGATTCGGGCAACCGCTTGTACTGGCGCGCCAACCGCCGGCGCCTGACCGCTGAGGAGCTGCGCGATTCCGCGTTGTTCGTGGCCGGCGTCCTCGACGAGAAGATCGGCGGTCCCTCGGAGGATCTGACGCCGGCGTCGACGCGGCGGACGCTCTATGGAAAGGTCAGCCGCTACCGTCTCGATCAGTTCCTGCAGCTGTTCGATTTTCCGGCGCCGACGATCAGCGCCGAGGCGCGGTTCAGCACCAACGTGCCGCTGCAGCGGCTGTTCCTGATGAACAGCGACTTCGTGCAGCAGCAGGCTGAGAAGCTGGCGCGGGTGCTCGAGCCCGAGGCCGACAACAGCGCGAGGATCAAGAAGGCGTACCGCACGCTGTTCGGCCGCGAGCCGAACGCAGCGGAACTCACCGCCGGTCTCGAGTATCTGTCCGCCGAGCCGCTTCGCACCTATGAGGAGCGGAAAAACAAGGACGAGCAGAAGAAGCAGGAAGAACAGAAGAAACAGCAGGCCGAGAACGGCAAGCCGGGAGCCGCAAGCGCGAAGCCGGAACCCGGGAGCGCGAAACCGGAAGCGGCAGCGAAGAAGGAAGAGATGGGCGAGGGGATGATGGCGGGCGTCACCAAGCCGGGTGGCGGCGGCACTGAAGACGAAAAGAAGAAGCTGCTTCCGGTGACGCCGCTGGGCCGTTATCTGAAAGTGCTCCTCAGCTCGAACGAGTTCCTGTTCATCGACTGATCTCGAGACCACCATGAGCCACAAGTCGGGCAATCCCGTAACGCGGCGTGAGGCGCTCTGCACGATGGGGCGCGGGTTCGGCATGCTCGCATTCGCCGGCATGGTCGGCGAGTCGTTGCAGGCGGCATCGCTGCTGCCCGACGGCCTGCATCACCCGGCGCGCGCCAAGCACGTGATCTTCCTGTTCATGAACGGCGGACTGTCGCAGGTCGACAGCTTCGATCCCAAGCCCATGCTCGAGAAGTATCATGGTCAGCCGCTGCCCGGCGGCAGCATCGCGACCGAGCGCAAGACCGGTGCGCTGATGAAGTCTCCGTTCTCGTTCAAGAAGTACGGGCAGAGCGGCATCGAAGTCAGCGAGCTGTTTCCCCTCGTCGGCGAGCAGATCGACAACGTCTGCGTGATCCGCTCGATGTACACCGACATTCCCAATCACGAGCCCTCGTTGTTGATGATGAACACGGGCCATACGCAGGTCGGCCGTCCGTCGATGGGCGCATGGATCACCTACGGGCTCGGCTCCGACAACAAGAACCTGCCCGGCTTCGTCGTGCTCTGCCCGGAAACGCCGACCACGGTCGGATCGCCGCTGTGGAACAACGCGTTTCTCCCCGCCGTGCACCAGGGCACGTTCATCAAGGACAAGGTCGAGAAGAAGGATCAGCTGATCGAGAAGGACTTCGATCCGAAGAAGCTGGTCTCCTATGTCAGCAACGACAAGTTCACGCTCGAAGAGCAGCGCCGCGAGATCGACCTGCTCGCCAGGCTCGATCGTGTCCGCGGCGTCACCGATCCGCAGCTCGAAGCGGCAATCACCTCGATGG
>JBKPSE010000123.1:0-6347 GCA_046765855.1 Acidobacteriota bacterium
CATGTGAGCTTGGGGCAGAAGATGGAGCGCATCTCGGCTACGGCGACCGCGTGGACCGGAAGCACGCAGGCGCTGTTTCTCGCGGCAGGGCTCATCGTCGTGTGGCTGTTGACCGGGCCGCTCTTCGGGTTTTCTGACACCTGGCAGCTCGTGATCAACACGGCGACGACAGTCGTCACCTTTCTCATGGTTTTTCTGATTCAGCGCTCGCAGAACAAGGACTCGCTCGCGATACAACTGAAGCTCAACGAGCTCGTAGCCGCTATCGAAGGGGCCAGCAACCGGCTGATTGACGTCGAAGACCTCTCGGAGGAGGAGCTCAAGGTCCTGCACCTTCACTACCGGCGGCTGGTGGAAATGGCGAAGAAGGATACCGATCTCGGCAGGTCACATTCGGTCGATGAAGCGCAGCAGCGTCACAGCCTCAAGATCAAGGCACGGCACGCCGGCCGGACCACCGGCTGACGAATGCGGCAGCGGCGTCGACGATGGCGTCGAACACCTGCTGCTGCGTGCGCCCGGCGATCTTCACGCGCACCTTGAACGAGTGATCGCCGTCGGGCACTTCGAAGAGCGTTGCGTTGCCGTTCAGGCGGGGCAGCAGATCCGCGATCTCCGCCGATGTGCCGAACTGGTCGCGTGTGCCCTGCACGAACAGCATCGGCTCCTTGATCGCGGGCAGATGCGCGTCGCGGCGCTGGTGCGGCCGGCCTGGCGGATGCAGCGGATAGCCGAGAAAAATCAGGCCACGGACATCGTCGACTTCCTGCGCCGCGATGTGCGAGGCGATCCGTCCGCCCATGGACTTGCCCCCGATGAACAGCGGCAGGTGGCGCAAGGCGTCGTGCACCCGTGCTGCGGCGATCGCTTCGCGCCACGCCGATTCGAGCACCGGCGCCTTGTCGGGCACACTGCGGCCCTGCGCCATGTAAGGAAAGTCGAACGTCGCCGTGCTGATGCCGCGCGCGGCAAGCGCGCGCGACGTATCGACGATGAATCGGCTCGTCTGTCCGCCGCCTGCGCCATGCGCGAGGATGAGGCCCGCGGTGCCGCGATCGCTGGGGTACACTGTCAGCATTCGAGGAGACGCATGATGACACGCACGAGAGCGTTTGCGGTAATCGTGATGCCGATCGCGGCGATGACCATCGCCGACGCTCGCCTGCGCGCGCAGTCCTTCGAGCGGCCGAGCGTTGCCGCCAGCTCCGTCGCGCGGCAGGAACCGGTGCCGGCGTCGATGGTCAGCCGGTCGGGGGTCGATCTCACCGCACTCGACAAGACGGTCAATCCGTGTGACGACTTCTACAAGTTTGCATGCGGCGGCTGGATCGCCGCGCACCCGGCGCCTCCGGATCAGCCGGACTACGGCCGGTTCGAGGAACTGCAGAACCGCAACAACGAGATCCTCAAGGACATTCTCGAGAACGCCGCCAAGTCCGGCGGCTCGAGCTCACCGGAGGTCCAGAAGGTCGGCGACTACTACGCCAGCTGCATGGGGGAATCGGCGATCGAAACCAAGGGCACCGCGCCGCTGATGGCCGATTTGCGCCGCGTCGACGCCATCAACGCGAAAGCTGACATTCCCGCAGTCGTCGGGCACATGCACGTTGTCGGTATGTCGGGGTTCTTCGGTTTCGGCGCCGCGCCGGACTTCAAGGACGCGACGCAGTACATGTTGATCTTTGCGCAGGGAGGGCTCGGTCTGCCGGATCGCGATTACTACTTCAAGACCGATGCGCAGTCGGTGAAGCTGCGCGAGCAGTATCTGCAGCATGTCGCCAGGATGCTCGAGCTCGGCGGCAGCACGCCGGCCGCGGCGGCAGCGGGCGCCAAGGCGGTCATGAAGATTGAAACCGATCTGGCGAGCAAGGCGCTCGATCGTCCCGCGCGCCGCAACCCGACGAACATCTACCACAAGATGTCGCGCGACGAAGTGAAGAAGCTGATGCCCAACTTCAACATGTCGCAGTACCTCGAGCGCGCCGAAGCGCCGCCGGGGGACAACGCGAACGTGTCGGAGCCGGAGTTCCTGAAGGCGGTGGATCAGGTCATCGCCGACACCCCGCTTGCGGATCTGAAGACCTACCTGCGCTGGCACACGATCCACTCGAATGCGCACATGCTGCCGAAGCGGTTCGTCGACGAGAACTTCGAGTTCTACGGCAGGACGCTGACCGGCGCGCACGAGCAGCGGCCGCGATGGAAGCGCTGCGTCGACGCCACCGACGGCGATCTGGGCGAAGCGCTCGGCAAGATCTACGTCGAGCGTACGTTCGGCGCCGAGGGCAAAACGCGCACCGTGGCGATGGTCGAGGCGATCGAATCGGCGCTTTCGCGCGACATCGCCGAGATCAGCTGGATGTCGGATGAAACCAAGCGCGCGGCGGAGGCCAAGCTGCGCGCCGTGGCCAACAAGGTCGGCTACCCGGATCGCTGGCGCGACTACTCCTCACTCCGCATCGTCAGGGGCGACGCCTATGGCAACTCCCAGCGCGCCAACGCCTTCGCCCATCGCCGTCAGCTGGCGAAAATCGGCAAGCCCGTCGACAAGACCGAGTGGCTGATGTCGCCGCCGACGGTGAACGCCTACTACAATCCGCTCGAGAACAACATCAACTTCCCGGCCGGCATCCTGCAGCCGCCGTTCTTCAACCGAGCCGCTGACGAAGCGGTCAACTTCGGCGCCGCGGGTGCGGTCGTCGGCCACGAGCTGACGCACGGCTTCGACGATCAGGGACGGCGGTTCGACCCGCAGGGGAACATGCGCGACTGGTGGACGCCTGTGGACGGGAAGGCCTTCGAGGAACGCGCCGCCTGCATCGAGAAGCAGTACAGCGGCTACACCGCCATCAGCGACGTGAAGTTGAACGGCAAGTTGACGCTCGGCGAGAACGTTGCCGACAACGGCGGACTCCGCCTTGCCTGGATGGCGTTGTTGGAGTTGTTGAAGACAAAGCAGCTCGGGACTGTGGACGGTTTCACGCCGCAGCAGCGCTTCTTCGTGGGCTGGGCGCAGATGTGGTGCGAGAACCGCACCGACGAGATCGCGCGGCTGCATGCGCAGACCAACCCACATTCGCCCGGCCAGTACCGGACGAACGGGGTGGTTTCCAACATGCCGGAATTTGCCGCCGCCTTCAGCTGCCCGGCGACGGCGAAGATGATCAACCAGCCCGTCTGCCGGGTCTGGTAGGCGTCCCGAGATCGGCGGCTATTTCTTGGCTTCGCTTTCCTGGTGGAAGACGGCAACCCATTTGTCGCCGCGCTTCGTCCAGACGGTGGAAGCGTAGACCGTGCCGGGCAACGCCTGACCCTGGAAGGTTCCGCTGCCGGTCCATTTGTAGGTGAGGATCGCCGTGTTGGGATCGACCCAGGTGACCTTCTCGTCCGACATCGCCCAGGTCGTGATCTTCACCTGGTCGAACATCGCCGCGAAGTCGCTGACTTTCATGAACCCGGTGCTGTCTCCGGCCAAGCCGGCCGGCGCGACCAGCGCGAGGAATGCAGTTTTGTCCCCCTTGGCCAGTGCGTCGCCGACCTTCCGCTCGTTTGCGATCAACGCCTTGTCCAGCGTGTTGGCGGTGGACATCTGGGCCGAGCCCTGCGGTGTCGGTTCGTTGACGTCCTGCGCGTAGGCCGCGCCCGTGGTGAGCGCAAGCAGCGCGAGGGTCCAGACCACTTTCTTCATCGTCGTCTCCTGATTCAATTGTACGCCGCTACTTCGTGCCGGCGAGTAGTTCCTTCAGCTTCGCGTCGAACTGCACGTAGGGAAGGGCACCGACGAGCATCGGTCCCTCGACCGCGGCCGCCGTCGTCCGTCCCATGATGAACGTCGGCGTGCCGCCGACTCCGAGCTTGGTCCCTTCCTGCATGTCCGCGGCGATCTCGGCATCATGCCTGGTCGACCCGAGGCACGCCGCGAACGGCATCGCGTCGAGCTTCAGGTCCGCCGCCGTTCTGGCGATGTACTCGGACGTGAGCAGGTTCGCGTTGCGCATCAGCGTCATCCGCATTTCCCAGAACTTCCCCTGTTCGCCCGCGCAGCGCGCGGCGCGCGCGGCGGGCATCGCCTGCGCGTGGAAGTCCAGCGGGAAATCACGGGTGATGTAGCGCAGCTTGCCGGTGTCGATCCAGTTCTTCTTGATCTGGTCGAACGATGTCAGCATGAACTGGCGGCAGAACGGACACTGCAGATCGGTGAACTCCACCATCGTCAGCGGCGCGTCGGCGCTGCCGAGGGCGTAGCCCTTCAGGTTCGTGACCCTGCCGCTGGTCGGCAGAGGCGGCGAACTCGGCTGCTGCGGCGTCGTCAGCTTCTCGAGCAGCATGCGGATCGCGCGCAGCTCCTTCAGGATTTCTTCGTTCTGCTGCTGCACGGTCATCGAGGCCGGCGGGACAGGCGGAGGCTGCGGCGTCTGCCCGGTCTGCGCGAACGGCGTCGCCGACGTTGCGAGCATGGCTGCCGCCAAGGCCGTCGCGAACCTCTGCATTTTCATAGACTTCCGACCAGTATAGCCCACCGCTGGCGTTGCGGCTGGACATTGTGCATCAACGTATATAGATTTATAGATGTTATGAACGGCGGCTCCGCATCACTCTTCCGTCTGCTCGGGGACGAGGCGCGGCTGCGTATTCTGCGGCTGCTGGCGGCGGAGCAGCTGAACGTGTCGGAACTGACGGCGATCCTCGGCATCGCGCAGTCCGGCGTCTCGCGCCACCTCGGCTTGATGAAAGATGCCGGGCTGGTCGAGGAGCGCCGGGATGCCGGGTTCACCTACTTCCGCCTGTCGCCGTCGCTGCAATCGGGCGACAACGGCTTCGGTCCGGTGTGGCCGCTCCTGCGCGCGGAGTTCGACGCGGCGGCAACAACGCCGCAAGGACGCGCCGACGCGGCGCGCCTCGAAGAAGTCAGGCGCGTCCGCAAGGAAAACTTCGACGAGCACGGCGGCGAGGCGGAGCGGCGGCAGATCGTTCCGGGGAGAAGCTGGGCGGCGTGGGCGCGAGCGCTCGGTCATCTGCTGCCCGAGCTCGAGATCGCCGATCTCGGCTGCGGCGAAGGATATCTGACGATCGAAGCCAGCCGCTTCGCGAGACGCGTGATTGCCGTCGACCGATCGGAGAGCGTGCTCCGCCGCGCGCGCGAAAGCGCGAAGCGCCGCGGTGTGAAGAATGTCGAATGGAAGCACGGCGACATCGAGCAGGTGCCGATTGAGGACGACTCGGTCGACGTCGCGCTGCTCTCGCAGGCGCTGCACCACGCCGCCGATCCCGCGACGGCGCTCGCCGAAGCGGTCCGCATCGTCCGGCCTGGCGGCCGGGTGCTGCTGCTCGAACTGCGGCGCCATGACGAGCAGTGGGTGCGCGATCGCCTTGGCGACAAGTGGCTCGGCTTCGAAGACGCCGAGCTGAAGAAGCTGCTCGAAGGCGCCGGCCTGTCCGGCGTCAAGGTTTCCGTCGGCGCGCGCCGCGCGCGCGACCCGTTTACTGTGCTGATAGCCAGCGGCGCGAAGAGCGCCGCGCGTTCCAAGAGGACCGTCCGACATGCCCGATAACCGACCCTCGACGCCCGATCCCCGCACCTCGACGTGGAGTGCGCTGGAGCAGCAGCTCCAGAGCAGAATCCTCGTTCTCGACGGCGCGATGGGCACGATGATCCAGCGCTACCAGCTCACCGAAGCGGACTTCCGCGGCGCGCGCTTCGCGGATCATCCCAGGGATTTGCGCGGCAACAACGATCTGCTCGTTCTCACGCGCCCCGACGTCATCAGCGAGATCCACGTGCAATATCTCGCCGCCGGCGCGGACATCATCGAGACCAACACGTTCAGCAGTACGACGATCGCCCAGGCGGACTACGAGCTCGAACATCTCGCGTACGAGCTGAACGTCGAGGGAGCGCGGCTGGCCAAGGCGGCGTGCATCGAGTGGACGCATCGCACGCCGGATCGTCCGCGCGTCGTCGCGGGGTCGATGGGCCCCACCAACCGCACGCTGTCGATCTCGCCGGACGTCAACAACCCGGCGTTCCGCGCGATCACGTTCGACGACCTGCGTGCCGCGTACGAAGAGCAGGTGCGCGGCTTGATCGACGGCGGCGCGGATCTGATCCTGCTGGAGACGATCTTCGACACGCTCAACGCCAAGGCGGGGATTGTCGCGATCGAGAACGTGTTCGCGGAGAAGGGCGTCCGCCTGCCGCTGATGATCTCGTTCACGATCACCGACAAGAGCGGGCGTACGCTGTCGGGACAAACGCTCGAAGCGTTCTACGCCAGCGTTCGCCACGCCAGGCCCTTCAGCATCGGCATCAACTGCGCCCTCGGCGCGCGCGACATGCGCCCCTACCT
>JBKPSE010000124.1:0-5341 GCA_046765855.1 Acidobacteriota bacterium
GACACGAGCTTCAGCGCGACGGTGCGCCCGACCTTGGTGTCGCGGGCTCGGTAAACCTCGCCGATTCCACCATCGCCGATTCGGTCCAGCCGGGTGTAGTGGGCGCAAGGCGATTGTGGTGCGGTAATTGGTGGCTTCAACTCTTGCGCGGCCGCGACGGACGGAGCTCGACGCGGCTCGCCAGGCTTCGCGCGTCGTGCGAAATCAGATCGACGACGACGCGCGCCACGTCTTCGGACGCCAGTTTCCAGTCGGCCTCGCCCGAGGATCCTCGATCGCCGAACCCAGTCGAGACCGAGCCCGGCATCACGTAACTGACGCGAATATTGTCGTAGCGCACTTCCTGCATGAGCGCTTCGCTGAACGCGTTCAGCCCCGCCTTCGACGCGCAGTAGGCGGCGCCGCCAGTGAAAGCGTTCTTTCCAGCCAGGCTGCTGATGTTGATGATGTAACCGCCGCCGGCGCGGCGCAGCGCCGGCAGCGCTGCGTGGGTGCAGTAGAAGACTCCGGTCAGATTGGTGTCGATGACGTCGCGCCACGCCTCCGGAGTCATGTCGGCGACATTGGCGAACTTGCCGACACCGGCGTTATTGACCAGGACGTTCAACTCACCGAATCGCCGCACCGTTTCGTCGACCATCCGCCGCGCGGCGGCCTCGTCACGGACGTCGGCGCTCAAGGTGAGCAGCTTGTCGCCCGCAGCCAGCTTTTCCGCGGCGCGACGCAGATCCGCTTCGTGCCGCGCGGTAATCGCGACGCTCATGCCGCGCTCGAGCAGCGCGCGCGCAATCGCCAACCCTATTCCCTTCGATCCGCCTGTGACGATGGCAACCATGCGTGCTTATAGAATAGTGCAGCACGTATGTCCACGGTGGCGATCATCGGCGCCGGCCCTCTCGGCGGCGCGCTCGCGCACGCGATCGCGCAGCGGAGTCGGGTCCGTGAAGTCCGCCTCATCGATCCGGAGGCGCGCATCGCCGAGGGCAAGGCGCTCGACATCCAGCAGTCGGCGCCGGTTGAACAGTTCAGTACGAATCTCACCGCGGCGACCGCGTTCACCGCGGCGGCCGGCGCCGACGCGATCGTATTTGCGGACCTCGCTGCCGGCGCAGAGATCTCCGGGGAAAGCGGTCTCGCGGTCCTCCGGCAGATTGCGCGGATGGATGTGAAAGCGCCGCTGCTCTTCGCGGGCGGTCAGCAGCGCGAGTTGATGGCTCGCGCCATCAGCGAGCTACACATCGCGCCGCGCCGCCTGCTCGGTTCCGCGCCCCTCGCGCTCGAATCGGCGATCACCGCTCTCGCCGCGGCGCTCGCCGACGTGAGCCCGCTGGATCTCTCGATCGGCGTTGCCGGCGTTCCGCCGAGAGACGCGGTGATTGGTTGGGATGCCGCCACGGCGTTCCACCAGCCTGTTTCCACCGTGCTGCCTCCGCATCAGCTCGCCGCGCTCACCGCACGCATACCGGCGTTGTGGCCGCCTGCGCCCTACACGCTGGCGAGCGCGGCGGCCCGCGTCGCGGAAGCGCTCGTCGCAGGTTCGAGGCGGCGATTCACCTGCTTTGCCGCGATCGACGTCAGCGGCGCCGGCCGCGACATGATCGCCGCGGTGCCCGTCGAAGTCGTTGCGGGGGGCATTGGCAAGACGCTCGAACCGGCACTGAGCCGGCACGAGCGAACGGCGTTCGAGAACGGCCTTCGCTGACTCGGGCGTTGAGACTTGGACGTTAGTTGGGAGTTGGGAGTTGCGGAGTTGCGGAGTTGTGCGAGCTGGGACGCGCATTCGCGCGAGTCAGTGAATCGACTCGCGCGAATGCAGATCTATCCCGCCCGCAAAATCCCCGAGGTGCTTGCGCAGGATCAGCCGTCCGCGATGCAGACGCGACTTGAGCGTCTGTGGCTTGACGCGGAGGATGGCGCTCGCCTCTTCCGTCGACAGCCCGTGGATATCTCGCAACAGCACCGGCGTGCGATACACCTCCGGCAGGTAGGTGAGCGCGGCGATGAGCTGCCTGCGCATCTGGCTCCGCATCACCTGGTCGTCGGCGAGCGCGCTCCAGTCCGCCGGCTCCGCCTGAACATGCTCGGCCGATTCGGTCTCGATTTCGAGCGGCTGCACCTCGGCGTTGCGCGTGAACCGCGCCGTCCGCAGGCGCGACATCGCGGTGTTGAACGTGATTCGGTAGATCCACGAAGACAGCGCCGCGTCCCCCCTGAAGGCGTCGATCTTGCGAAACACCTTCAACAGGACGTCCTGCGCCACTTCCTCGGCATCTTCCCAGTTCTTCAGATACCGGAACGCAAGCTGCTGGATCCGCGGGCCGTAGAGGGACGCCAGGTCTGCGACGGCTGAACCGTCCCCGGCGCGCATGCGGCCGACGAGATCGCGTTCCGCATTGTGCTGACGCATCTGTGGCCTCCGTGTCTAGGGGATAACACCCTGCCGCGGAGGCTTATTCCCGATGGTAAGGGACTAAATTTCAGTTAGTTGCGGACGCTGATTATGGAAGACCTGGCCGAAGCCGGCGATCACTGCCTCCTCCACCTCAGCCATGGGCAAGGGATGCCCCAGCAGACGCTGCATAGAGGTGACCCCTCTGTCGGCAATGCCGCACGGCACGATCAGGCCAAACCGCGAAAGGTCCGTATTCACGTTCAGGGCAAAGCCGTGGCTCGTGACCCAGCGTGAGATGCGCACGCCAATCGCGGCGAGCTTCGCCTTATCGCCATCCGGCCCAACCCAGATGCCGGTCAGGCCCGCGATCCGCCCTGCGGTAATGCCAAACGCGGCGACCGCCTGCATGAGCGCCTCTTCGAGGTCACGGACGTAGCGATGCACGTCGCAGCGATCCGGTTTCAGGTCGAAGATCGGATAACCGACGAGTTGTCCCGGGCCGTGATACGTGACGTCGCCCCCGCGTCCCGATTCGAACACGGCGACGCCCTGAGCGCGCAGCGAATCGTCGCTCTCGAGGATGTGCGAGCGATCGTTCCGCGTCTTGACGCCAAGCGTGATCACGTGCGGATGCTCGAGCAGCAGCAGTTGATCGCCGATCTCGCCACGCTTGCGCTGCTCGACCAGTTCGCGCTGCAGATCGACGGCGGCCTGATAGTCGATCAGGCCCAGTCTGCGAACCGCGAACGGCGAACTGCGGCCTGCCAACGGCGCACCTTCCTTACATCCACGCTTCGTCGAACTGCTCGAGCCGCTCCTTCATGTAGGAGAGGAAGCGGCCGGCGTCGGCTCCGTCGATCAGGCGATGGTCGTAGCCCAGCGACAGATGGCACGTCCGGTGAATCGCGATCGCGTCGTCCTTGCCGCCGCCGCTGTTGGCCGCTTCGACGACCACCGGCCGTTTCTCGATCGCGCCGACTCCGAGGATCGCGACTTGCGGCTGGTTGATGAGCGGAAGTCCGTAGACGGCGCCGAAGATGCCAGGGTTGGTGATCGTGAAAGTCCCGCCCTGCACCTCCTCGGGATTCAGCTTCTTCGACCGCGCGCGCGAAGCGAGATCGTCGATGGCGCGGCTCAGGCCGAGCAGGTTCTTCTCGTCGGCGTTTCTGATCACCGGCACCAGCAGCCCCTGGTCGAGCGCCACCGCGATGCCGAGGTTGATGTCCTTCTTGTAGACGATGTTGTCGCCGTCGATGGAGGCGTTGACGAACGGAAAGGCGCGGATCGCGTCTACCGCCACTTTGGCGATGAGGGCGGTGAACGAGAGTTTGGCGCCATTGCGCTCGTACTCCGCTTTCTTCTTGTCGCGCAGCTGCGACAGGCGATGGAAGTCGACTTCGTACACGGAGTACACGTGCGGCGACGTGTGCGCGCTCAGCACCATGTGCTCGGCGATCTTCCTGCGCATGATCGTCATCGGGACGATCTCGACCTTCTCGCCTGGCTTGAACGCGGGAACGTGCGCGCGGGATACGCGCTCCCCCTGCTCCAGGGGAGCGCCGGCGCGCGCGGCGCGGGAAACTCCTTCGCCGGATGGTCCGGTCTGAATGTAGCCGAGAATGTCCTGCTTCGTGACGCGGCCGCTGATGCCGGTGCCGTTGATCTGGCGGATGTCGACGTTGTGCTCGCGCGCGATGCGCCGCACCAGCGGAGAGGATCGCTGCCGGGTGCCCGCTTCCAGCTGCCGGGTGCCCGCTTCCAGCTGTCCGCGGCCGGGTTCCAGCGGCCCGCTGCCGGATTGCTGCTGCCGGCTTCGGCCCTCCGGCTTGCGGCCCCCCGCTTCTGGCTGACCGACCGCCGCCTGCGGCATCTCCGACGCGCTCGGCGGCGCCGCAGGTGCAGCCGATCCCGCCGACGCCGCGTCAGCGTTCGGCGCCGCGGCGGCGGCCCCCCCAATCACCGCCACCACCGAATTCACCGGCACGGTCTCCCCCTCCTTCACCTTGATCTCGGTGAGAACGCCGGCGCCCGGCGAGGGAATCTCGGCATCGACCTTGTCGGTCGAGATCTCGAACAGCGGCTCGTCGCGATCGACGTTGTCGCCGACTTTCTTGATCCAGCGGACAATGGTGCCTTCGGCGATCGACTCCCCCATCTGGGGCATGACGACGTTGGTAGGCATACAGTTGGCAGTTGAGGGTTAATAGTTGGTTAGCAGTTAGCAGTTAGCAGTTCGCAGTTCGCAGTTCGCAGTTCGCAGTTTCGCAGTTTCGCAGTTAGCGGTGCGGAATCCGCAGCCCGCAGTCGGCCCGGAAGCAGTATCTAGCTTACTGCGAACTGCCAGCTGCCCCGGCCCACTGCGAACTGGCTCTGCCAACTGCGAAGTGCCCACTACTAAGTGTGAATCGCCGCGCCGTGTGCAGCATGGGCTGCTTCAGCCACAGCCTCGGACATCGTCGGGTGGGCGTGAATGGTGCGAATCAGCTCCTCGACGGTGCACTCGAGCCGGAGCGCCAGCGTCGCTTCCGCCACCAGTTCCGTCGACCGGGGCCCGATCATGTGGACGCCGAGCACCTCGTCGTACTTCTTCTCAGCGACGATTTTGACGAAGCCCTCGGTCTCGCCGGCGATCTTCGCGCGGCCGAGCACGCCGAACTTGAACGTGCCGACGCGAACGTCGAAGCCGCGCTCCTTCGCCGTCGCTTCCGTCAGGCCGACGCTGCCGATCTCCGGATCGCAGTAGGTGCAGCCTGGAACCTGCTCGTAGTTGATGGCGCGGAACTCGTGGCCGGCGATGCGTTCGGCGAGCGCAATTCCTTCCGCCGAGGACAGGTGCGCGAGCTGCTGGTGCCCCGGCTTGTCGAAGGTGATCACGTCGCCAATCGCCGACACTCCAGGCACGTTCGTCCGATACTGCTGATCGACACGGATATAACCGCGATCCAGCTG
>JBKPSE010000125.1:0-7661 GCA_046765855.1 Acidobacteriota bacterium
TAGGTCTCGTGGGCTCGGAGATGTGTATAAGAGACAGAGCCTACATGTCGCTGTACGAAGGGGACGATGCGGCGCTGACGTCGCTGGCGGGAACGTGGAAGCGGGTGACTGAGTTGGCGGCGCTGGATCAGAAATTCGCGCCGTATGCAGAGGCGCGCGATGGCATCAAGTCGCAGCTGGAAGACCTTGCGTATTTTCTGCGCTCGTATGCCGAGAACATCGACGCCTCGCCGGCGCGGCTTCAGGAGATCGAGGACCGGCTCGCGCTGCTCGAACGACTGAAGAAGAAGCATGGACCGTCGCTGTCCGACGTGCTCGAGAAGGGTGCGACGCTCAGGCGCGAGCTGCATGAGATCGAGCACGCGACCGAACGGGCTGCGCAGCTCGACGCCGCCCTCCAGAAGTCGCGCACGGACTACACGCGCGTTGCCGGCGATCTGTCAAAGGCGCGCCGCACGGCGGCGAAGGGTTTCGCGCGCTCGCTCGAGAAGGCGCTTGCCGATCTCGCAATGGCGAGAACCCGTTGCGAAGTACGCTTCAGTGACGACAGCGGGGAGGCGCAGTGGTCGGAGCGGGGCTTCGATCAGGCCGAGTTCTACATTTCGCCGAATCCGGGTGAAGATGTGCGGCCCCTGGCGCGCATCGTTTCGGGCGGCGAGCTGTCGCGCATCATGCTGGCGCTCAAAACCCTCGCTAGCACGGACGCGCCGGGAAAGACGCTCATCTTCGACGAGGTGGACGCGGGAATCGGCGGCGCGGTCGCTGACGTCGTAGGCGCCAGGCTGCGTACGCTCGGCGAACGCTTTCAGGTGCTCTGCATCACCCACCTGCCGCAAATCGCCGCCTACGGCGGCACGCACTTCCGCATAGAAAAGTCGGTGAAGAGCGGCAGGACCTCGACGGCGGTCGGCCGCGTTGACGGCGTGGATCGTGAAGCGGAAATTGCGCGCATGATGGGAGGCGCTGAGATCAGCGCAGCGGTCCTCGCCGGCGCGCGTGAAATGATCGCGGCGAAAGCCAGCAAGGCCGTCTCGGCCACGAAACGCCACTGAAGAACGATAAGGGCATTAGAGGTACTCAGGAGTCACTCATGTTCGTTGGTAGTCGCCACCGACTCTCTTTGACATCCTGCGAACCGTCGCGCGCTTTCACGCTCTAGAGCAGCTCACGATGTCGAAATACCTGGTTGAAACCTTCGGCTGTCAGATGAACCAGCACGACTCCGAGCGCATGGCCGGACTGCTGGAACAGGCCGGCTACGAACGCACGAACGACGACGGCGATGCGGACGTCATCGTCATCAATACCTGCAGCGTACGCGAGAAAGCGGAAGAGAAGCTTTACACGCGCCTCGGAGAGATCCGTGTCATGGGCGACGAGACCGGCCGCCGGCCGGTCGTCGCCGTAGCAGGCTGTGTGGCGCAACAGGAAGGGGAGAAGCTTCTCGGCAAGTCGAACGGCCATGTGATCGACGTGCTCGTCGGCACGCAGAGCCTGAAGATGCTGCCGTTGCTGGTTTCTGAGGCCCGCCTGCCGAGACCCGACGACCGCTCCAATCTTTCTCTCTCCTCGACGCTGGATGTTCGGCGCTCGAAACGCATCGATCTCAACCCCTACGATGACGTCTCGTTTCCGTTGGGAGTGGCGAAGCGCGAAGACCCGCATCGCGCCTACGTGACGATCATCGAAGGCTGCAATGAGTTCTGCGCGTTCTGCGTCGTCCCCTACACGCGCGGCAAGGAGCGGATGCGGCCGGTTCGCGACATCGTTGCCGACGTGCGGCATGCCGCCGCGACCGGCGCCAGGGAAGTGCAGCTTCTCGGCCAGATCGTCAATCACTATCAGGCACCCGACGAGACCTGTGATTTTGCCGATCTCCTGTCGAAGGTCAGCGAGGTGGACGGCATCGAGCGCATCCGGTTTGCCAGCCCGCATCCGCGCCACGTGACGGCGCGCATGATTGACGCGATGCGAACGCTGCCGAAGGTCTGCCGGCACCTGCACCTGCCGGTACAAAGCGGTTCGACGCGCGTCCTGCAGGCGATGAGGCGGCGGCACACGCGCGACGAATATCTCGAGCTGATCGCGCGCCTGCGCGAGGCGATGCCGGACATCGCGCTGTCGACCGATATGATCGTCGGCTTTCCGGGAGAGACGACGGACGACTTCGAGCAGACGCTGTCGCTCACCGCCGCCGTCCGCTATCACAGCATGTTCTCGTTCAAGTACTCGCCGCGGCCGAACACGCTTGCGCTCAAGCGCATGGCGGACGATGTGAGCGAGGAGGAGAAGACGCGGCGCATCGTCGAGCTCCAGGCGCTGCAGCGAACGATTCAGGGAGAGCTCTTCGCCGCTGCGGTCGGGCGCATCGAACCGGTGCTGGTGGAGGCCACCAGCCGCCGGCGCGAGTGGGAGCTCTCGGGGCGGACGTCCGGCAACACGGTTGTCAACTTTCCCGGCGAGCCCTCGTGGGTGGGCCGGATTGTCGACGTGCGAATCAACGGCGCGAATCCCAACAGCCTTCGCGGCGAGGCGGCGTGATGCAAATCGAAATGACGATCAAGGGTCTGATGGTCGACCCAATCACCAACATGCCGATCATCATCCTGCGCGACAAGGACGGTCAGCGCGTCCTGCCGATCTGGGTGGGCGTGTTCGAGGCGAACGCCATCGCGCTGCAGATCGAGAACGTGACCACGCCGCGGCCGATGACCCATGATCTGCTGAAGAACGTGATCTCGGACCTGCGCGGCCGCATCGAGAAGATCGTCGTCTCCGACCTGAAGGAGAACACCTTCTTCGCGCTGATCTATCTCAGCGTCGGCGGCGAGATGATGGCGATCGACGCACGCCCCAGCGACGCGATCGCGCTCGCGCTGAGAGCGCGCGCGCCGATCTTCGTCGAGGAGAAGGTGATCGACCACGCCCGCACGGTCGACATCACGCCCGACAAAGGGGAGACGGAACGGCTGCAGAAGTGGCTGGAGTCGCTCGACCCCGACGACATGGGCAAGTACAAGATGTAAACGGGTCACCTGCGCGGCGCCCAGCGCCCGAATCGCTGCGCTGAACGTGCGGAATTGACACAAGGACGGCGGGTGAGTGTTATCATCGCCCGTCCTCCGCTCATGATTGTCGCGATCGCCAACCAGAAGGGCGGCGTGGGGAAGACCACGACCGCCATCAATCTCGCCGCCGCGCTCTCGCTTCGGGGCAAGCCCACGCTGCTCGTCGATCTGGATCCGCAGGCCAACAGCACGATGTCGTATCTCGACGTCACGCAGGTGACGCGCAGCGTCTACGACGCGATTGCCGAAAAGGACGTGACGTTCGAGGACGTGATCCAACCGTCCACGAACCAGCCGAACCTCTGGGTCGCGCCGTCGCGAATCGCGCTCGCGAAGCTGGAATCGAAGCTGGTCGGAGAGATCGACGCGCACTTCCGGTTGAAGGATCGGCTCACGCCGCTGACCGCGCGTTTTCCGCACATGGTCATCGACTGTCCGCCGACGCTGGGACTCCTGACGGTAAACGCGCTGGTGGCGTCGACCCACCTGCTGATCCCGATTCAGTCGTCGTATTTCGCGCTCGAGGGCACGGACGATTTGCTCGAGACGATCGAGAAAGTCCGGGCGCGCGCCAACCCGTCTCTGCGCATCCTCGGCGTCGTCATCACGATGCACGACAAGCGGACGGCGCTGGCGCGCGACATTCGCGCGCAGATCGACAAGGTATTCGGCACCAAGGTGTTCAAGACGGTGATCACCAAGAGCGTGCGGCTGGAGGAGAGTCCGGCCTACAAGGAATCCATATTCACCTTTGCGCCCGATTCGACGGGCGCCGCGGAGTACTACCGCTTATGCGAAGAAGTCATGGACCGCGCGTGAGCTGCCGCGCCGAACGCCAGGGCGGACGGGCGCCATCGACGGTGCGGAAGGAGAAAGACCGTGGCTAAGCGAGGACTGCCGTCAACCGTCCGGATGCGCCACGACGAGCACTACGTCGAAGCGCTGACCAGTTCGGCGGGCGCGCCAATCGGCCGGCTGGTCAAGATCGACGAAATCGATCCCAATCCCAACCAGCCGCGCCAGGTCATGGGAGACCTGTCGGAGCTGATGGCGTCGATTGCCGAGAAAGGGATCATCGAGCCGATCATCGTCCGGCAGCGCGGCGGACGGTTTCAGATCGTCGCCGGGGAGCGCCGCTATCAGGCGGCGGTCCAGGTGGGATTGCGGGACGTTCCTATCGTCATCCGCGAAGTCGATGACGACGAGATCATCGAGATCGCGCTGATCGAGAATATCCAGCGCAAAGACCTGACGCCGTTCGAAGAATCCGAGGCGCTGCAATCGCTAGCCACGCGCTGCGGCTACACGCACGAAGACATGGCGCGGCGCCTGGGGAAGTCGCGGACGTCGATCACCGAATCGCTGTCGCTGAATAACATGCCGGACGAGGTGAAAAATCTTTGTCGGCTGGCCGACATTTCCTCTAAGTCACTGCTTCTGGAGATAGTTAGGCAAGGCGACCCCCAGAAAATGGTCGCATTAATCGAGCGCATCTCGCGCGACGGCGGCGCCACTCGCGAGGCCGTCCGCCGGGAGAAAGAAACCGCCAAGACGAAAGCCGGCCGTCCCAAGCACTACGTGTTTGCCTTCCGCCCGCCGACGAAGGCGTTCAACCTCAAACTCAGCTTCAACAAGAGCCGCGCTTCCAAAGACGACGTGATCGAGGCGCTGGAATCAATCATTCGCGAGCTGCGCAGCCAGTAGCTCTCCGGACGCCGGTCGCGAGCGCGGCGACCACTGGCTGCGCGTGACTTGCCAGCCGGTTGGTCGCGTGGGCTTCACCGCGTTACTTCGACGTTCGGCAGCCCGGTCTCAGTCGGCACGCGCGGGTGCCGCATTGCCGCACGCTCGGGTCCGGCGGTGCCGCGCCGTAACCGCGCGCGCATTCCCGGAGCAACGCGCCGTCGGGCGCACGCCGTTCCGGGCGCACGCCCGCGAAGCCCAAGCAGCAGGTCGTTGGCAGCATCTGAGGTGAGCACGACGACCTGACGGGGAAGACGCCGGCGCGGTAAGTGTTTCGCACCGACGAGGGGCCAGCGACGCGGTCGCGGCGGGTTTGGTTAACATAACATACATTATCAGAACCAAGAGAAATGGCCTGCAAATACCGCCTGTGGATAATCCGCCAATGGTTGTTCTCGTAGGCGCCCGAGAGGTCCGCTTTGTGAACCCCGGCGCTTTAGGGGCCACTGAAAGCGCCGGCCGCCTGTTATTCTGAGGTCCGGTGCTGCGAACCCTCGATCGCTACGTCATTCGCGAGATCCTGCCGCCGCTGTTTCTCTCCCTGCTGATCTTCACGTTCGTGCTCGAGATCCCGCCGGTGATGGAATACCTCGAGGCGCTCGTCGCCAAGGGGGTGCCGTGGGGTACCGCGGCGCGGATGATGCTGACGCTGCTGCCGCAGGCGCTCGGGTTGACGATCCCGATGTCCCTGCTGGTCGGCCTGCTGATCGGCCTCGGCCGGATGTCGGGCGACCGTGAGGCGGTCGCGTTGCTCGCCTGCGGGGTCAGTCCCTACCGGCTGCTTCGTCCGGTCATCCTGGTGGCCGCAGTGTTCGGCGCCATCCACCTGTACGTGATGATTCGGGCGATTCCCGACGCCAACCAGACGTTCCGCCAGCTGACCTACGACGTGGTGTCCCAGCAGGTCGAGAACGACGTCCGGCCGCAGGTGTTCTTCCAGAACTTCCCCAACTGGGTGCTCTACGTGCGTGACATCCCGAGGACCGGCGGCGGCTGGAAAGAGGTGATGGTCGCCGAGACCAACCGGCCCGACGGAACGACCGCCCTCTATCTGGCGAACCGCGGGCGGCTCGCCCTCGATCGCGTCAAGCAGACGGTGGACCTGGTGCTCGAGGACGGCGTCCGCTATTCGAGCCGCGGCCTGGACGGCAAAGCAATCGAGACCTATCGCTTTCCCAAGGAGTTGATCGTCCGGCTAGACCCGAAAAGCGTCTTCCACGATCTGCAGTTGATGCGCGGCGTGCAGGAGATGACCATCGAGGCGCTCGAGGCCCAGGCGGCGACCAAGCTCGCCAACAACATCACCGCGCATCAGGAAGTGATCGCGATCCAGCAGAAGTTCTCGTTTCCGGCGGCGTGCCTGGTGTTCGGGATCATCGGCATTGCGCTCGGGCTGAGCGTCGCCCGGGACGGGAAGATGGCAGGGTTCGTCGTCGGAATCGTCGTGATCTTCGCCTACTACATCCTGCTCTACCTCGCCGAATCTGTGGCCAAGGGGTTCTACTCCGATCCGGCGACAGCCGCGAGCCGCACGCTGCTGGTCGCGCAGCTGGCGCGCTGGGTTCCGAACATCATCATGCTCCCCTTCGGCGTGCTGGCGCTGATCTGGCGCGCGCGCTGGGCCGAGGGTCGCATCCCGTTCCGCAGCGTCGTCCGGCTGACGAACGCGGTCAACGCCCGCGTCGCGCGTCTGCGCAAGTCGGACGCGGCTCCGGCGCCGGCTTCGAAGCCGAATGCGCGGCGCGGCCGCGTGGTGGTGGTCATCAAGGTGCCGCGGCTCTCGTGGCTGACGCCCACCATCCTCGATCGCTACATCGGGGCGATCTATCTGCGCACGGCCGCCATGTCGTTCGCGGCGCTGCTCGGCATCTTCTACATCGCGACGTTCATCGACAAGACCGACAAGCTGTTCAAGGGTCAGGCGTCGACCGGCATGGTGTTTCAGCTGCTCGGCTACATGACGCCGCAATTCATCTACTTCGTCATTCCGCTCGCGGCGCTGCTCGGCGTGCTGGTGACATTCGGCGTCTTGAGCCGCACCAGCGAGCTGTCGGTGATGAAGGCGTGCGGCATCAGCTTGTATCGCGTCGCCGCTCCGCTGCTGGTGCTGTCGCTCGGGTGGAGCGCCGTTCTTTATGGACTCGAACAGCGGGTGATGGCGCAGGCGAACGAACGGGCGGAAGCGCTCGACTCGACCATCCGCGGGCGGCCGCCGCGCACGTCCAACCTTCTCAGCCGGCGCTGGGTCATTGGCCGCGACGGCGACATCTACCACTACGCGCAGTTCGATCAGCAGGCGCGGACATTCCGCAACCTGGAGATCTACGGGATGGCGAAAGGCGCCTGGCGCCTGGAGCGCCAGACGTTCGCGTCGATGGTTCGCTACGAACGCGGGCAATGGCAGGCGACGACGGGCTGGCAGCAGGACTTCGCGGGGCAAGGAGCGTGGACCGCCTTCTCGTCACGCACGCTCGATCTCGAGCCGCCCGATTACTTCGAAACGCTGCAGCCGCTCGCCGAGATGATGAGCGTGCCGGAGTTGAAGCGCTACATCGACGAGCTCTCCGCCAGCGGCATCAACGTCGTCCCGCTCACCATCGAGCTGCAGAAGAAGCTCGCCTTCCCGTTCGTGACGGTGGTGATGACGCTGCTCGCGATTCCGTTCGGGATGACAGCGGGTAAGCGTGGAACGCTGTATGGGATTGGCATCGGCATCGTGCTGGCGCTGACCTACTGGATCGTCGGCGGCGCCTTTGCAGCCGTCGGCAAAGCGGGCATTCTCAGCCCCGTCCTCGCCGGCTGGGCCCCCAACATCCTCGCCGCCGGCTGCGCCGCCTACCTCCTCCTCAC
>JBKPSE010000126.1:0-2348 GCA_046765855.1 Acidobacteriota bacterium
GTCCGGACCGTGCCAAATCGTACGTGGCAATAGCGTGCATTTTTACCGTCGTCGGATTGGTGCTCGTGCTGGCATGCGCGAACACTGCCAATCTCCTGCTGGCCGGCGCCGCGACGCGGGCGCGCGAGATCGGAGTCCGCCTCGCGCTGGGTTCCACCAGAATCCGCCTGGTGAAACAGATGATCACCGAGAGTCTGCTGCTTGGACTCATGGCCGGCAGCCTCGGTCTGCTTTTCGCGGTCTGGTTCGTGCCCGCCCTCGGATCGATCCTCGAGATGCCCGCGGAGTTCCGCGCGGTGCCGGACGGGCGCCTCCTGCTCTTCGCCGTGGCCATCGCCACGATCTGCGGTGTCGGGGCTGGTATCGCGCCGGCGCGATACGGCGCCCGGGGCGACGTGCTTTCCGCGTTGAAGTCGCAAAGCGGCGGGAGTGGCACGGCCGTTCCGTCGCGATTACGGACGTCCTTTGTCGGGTTTCAGGCTGCGGTGTCGATGCTGCTGCTCGTCTCTGCCGCGCTCCTCGCACGCACGGCGATCGTGATGACGCGCGCCGACATCGGGTTCGACGCCGACAGAATGCTTGCCGTGTCCCTGTCCGCTCCGCGCACCGGATTCGATCAGCACGGCTATTTTCAGATCGCGCTCGGGGCTCTGCGCGATGTTCCGTCGGTCGAACGGGCGGCGTTGACGCAGTATGAACCCTTCGGCCACAGCGTCGAGCGCGATTACTTCAGCCACCACGGCAGGTCCTATGCGCTGTATGTCAACCGCTCGGACGCCGACTACTTTCCGACGGCCGGCCTCCGCGTTCTGCGCGGTCGTGGGTTCACGCCGGAGGAAGTGGCCCGCGAAGCGCCGGTCGCGCTCATCAGCGACAGTGTGGCCCGCACGTTCTTCGACGGCGCCAACCCCCTCGGGCAGTCCGTGACGGGTATATCAACGCAGACCGCGCAGCCGCCGGCCATCATCATCGGCGTCGTGGCCGACGCGATCGTGACGCCGCTGCGGACACAGAGCTACGGGACGATCTATCGTCCCCTCAGTCAGAGACCTCCGAATCCTCCCAGCATCGTGATTCGGACCGCGAACCCTGGCATGACTGCGCGCGTAGTCGAAGATGTCCTTCGACGGATTGACCCACGCGTGCGCCCAACGACGACAATCGTCCGCAACGAGCTCGATGCGTACCTTGGCCAAAAGCGGATGCTCGCCTGGCTCTCTGGTCCCGCCGCCGCTCTGGCATTTCTTCTCGCCGGGCTCGGCGTCTATGGCGTCACGGCATTCGTCGTCGTCCAGCGCACGCACGAAGTCAGCGTGCGCATGGCGTTGGGCGCGTCGAGGGCCGACGTGCTGCGGTTGCTCGTCAAGGACAGCTTGCGCCCGGTGATCGTCGGGCTCGTCGTCGGGTTGGCGGCGGCTCTTGTCTGCAGCCGTATATCCGCATCCCTGCTTGCGGGGATAAGTCCGCACGATCCGCTCGCGATCGGCCTCGCGGCGACGACGCTGCTGGCCGGTGCACTTGTGGCTGTCGTAGCTCCGGCCAGTCGAGTGGCGAACACGGATCCGGCGAGCATGCTGCGCCAGGTTTGAGACGGACGCGATATCGATATGCCGTGGATCGACACTTCTGACGGTTCCGAATGTTACGATGCGCTTCGACCGGCCGCCGTGCGCGCGTATACGCCGGACCACGGCCCCAGTTGTGAAGAGCAAGACGCGTCTGCAGGTCAGTAATGTGACCGACGTAGTAGGTGCCGTCGGCGCGTTTTTCTTGTCAAGCTGCTGACTCGACGCACTTTCGAGTCTGCGTCGATTCCCGTGTTCTGCGCGAGTCCTGGGAATCGACCTAGGTCTTGAAGACGTTTTGGCGCAGCGTCGTTTTTCCCTCCAAGAACCCGAACTGCCCCGCAATTGCTCCCGATAGCGTTGGCGGTTCGCGCATGCGCTTCGGAAAGAACAAACAGGATCCTGTCGACGCTCACGTGATCGAGCGCGGAACCTCACCTCTTGGCGGGTTCGAGCGCGATTGGCTGAAAGTACGTCGGAACAATCACTCGCGTCCGCGCTGAAGCTGCATGGATTTCCGATGTGAAGGCCTGCAAGGACCGGATGTATGCGTCCTGGGAAGCCTCGAACGGAAGAAAGTAGTTGTCCCAATGCGTCGCCAATACCAACGCAGGAAAACCCAAGGCGCGCATGAGCCGTCCGGCGTAATCATGGATTTCGGCTCGGGATGCTCCCGCCCCCACCATCACCACGTCCGGCCGCAGACCCTCGACTTCACGCTCGATATAGTTCATCGATCCAAAAATGAGGATTTGATGTCCTCCGATCCGCACGAGATACGCC
>JBKPSE010000127.1:0-7119 GCA_046765855.1 Acidobacteriota bacterium
AGCCGGGCGTGCGCGCCGGCTCGAGACGCAGGAACCTGGAGAAGCACAGATACGTCAGCGCGTCCCAACCGCGTGGCCCCCCTTTGGCCGTCGCGCTGGCGGGATCCCGCGCGAGATATCTACGCACTTCGTCGCCGTCGCCGAGGACAGCGGCGGCGTAGATAGAGTGCGCCGCCATGTCGGGATGCTTCGCCAGCAGCTCGGCGGCCCGGTCGAGCGAACCGTGCCACAGCGACTGGTCGATGAACTCCTCATGCGCGTTTTCGATTTCACCCATTGGCGACATCCCCCTGACGAGACCGACCTCCTCCAGTACTGCCCACGTTCCTGATCTCACATTTTCAATCGAATCCGGCAGAATGCGCCGGCGTCGACATCGATGGTCGGATTTCAGCCGACGCGGCGACCCGGCATGGAGGCGCGCGGTGTCACGACGCGCGCAGGCGCCGCGCGATCAGGCGATCGACCGAGAAGCTGCCGCCACCGTTGATCGCAATCGAGGCTGCCATCGCTATCGCAAGCAAGTGGTACTCGAAGCCTTCGGTGCCCGCAGGGAGGGTGCCGAGCCAGTTCATGAAGAACCCGTTCGGCAGGTGCGTGCTGGCCGCCGTCGCCATGAATACGGCCAGCGCTGCGCCCCACAGACGGGAGCCGGCGCCGATAACGAGCAATGCCGGACCGACAAACTCCAGGACTATGCCCATGGCGGCGAGTGGGACCGGAATGCCGAGGGTTCCCGTCATCCAGGCCAGCGTCCCTCTGAAGCCGTACCCGCCAAGCAGGCCGAACAGGTGCTGCAGGCCGTGTGGCAGCAGCACGATGGCGAGCGCGAGCCGCAGAAGCGTCTGGCCAACTCCTCCGCCGGCGCCGACGGCTGGTGACAGGACGGGCAAGGCGCGTTGCGCGTCAATGGGACGTTCGAACGTTCGAGTGGATGTGGTCATTGTCGTTCTCCTTACACATCATTAAATGACATGACATATATTTGATACAAAAGATCCCGCTATGAAGCGGCCGCGCGGATGCGATCGAGAAGTCGGGTGAGCCCCGCCAATTCGTCGCTGCTCAGCACTTCCATCGAGGCCGCGTCGGCACGATCCACGTCGCGGTCGAGCCGCTTGAGCAGCTCGAGGCCGAGCGGCGTGATCGAGCATTCGAGCCTGCGCCGGTCCTGAGCCGACCGCGTGCGCCGGACCAGCTTCTTCACGACGAGCCTGTCAATCAGCCGGCTGACGCCAGGCGTCTCCTCGATGAGGCGCTCGGCAATGTCGAGCGCCGACAATGGTCCCGGAGCGCCGCGCAGGATGCGAAGAACGTTGTACTGCTGGAGAGTCGTGCCTTCACGTTCCACGACGCGGGCGACGCGGCGCCGAACCACGTCGGCCGTCCGGAGGAGCGCGATGGTGGCTTCCTGCCCTTTCGAAGCGAAGGGTCGCGTCTGTTTGATGTCCTCTTGGATCGTGCGAGCGCCGGGTCCAGGCATGGACTAACGGTACACGTCATTTGATGACATGTCAAGTAATCCCGTCTTGGCGACCGCAGGCAGTCGCAGTTGCCTTATTCCTGACGCAGCGTGCGCATCGGATCGATCTTCGCGGCGCGCGCGGCTGGGATCCATGCCGCGACGAGGCAGGCGGCGACGATCACCACCAGACTCGACCCATAGGCGACCGGATCGCCGACGTGCACGATCTGCGACATGTATGCGCCCATGGGTGTCGCGAGCACCGCGGCCGCGAGCGCCGCGGCCAGGCCGGCACCGCCAATCAGCCCGTACGTCACCGGCCGCGCGGTCTGCGCGAGCATCAGACGGGTCACATGCTGCGACGTTGCGCCGAGCGCCATCCGCACGCCGATCTCCCTCCTGCGCTGCTCGACGAGGTACGACAGGACGCTGAAAAGCCCCGACACGGTCAGCACCAGCGCCAGTCCGCCCAGGATGAGCGAAACCCAGAAGGCCATCTGCAGGAACAGCGTTTCGATCCGCGCCAGCGTCTGCATCGTGATGATGTTCCCGAGGCTTGGATCGACCCTCGTGAGGTGATCGAGCAGCGTCTCGCGCGCGAGATTCGGCGGCCCTTGCACGCGGGCGACGACCGACGTCTTCGCCACGTCCAGGCTGGTGGGCAGGAATACGCCGGCCTCTTTGACGTCCGTGAAGCGGAACCCCGGCACGTCGTGCGCCACGCCGACCACCGTGACGGTTCGCGGCTGCCTCAACGCCGGATCGGGCGCCGCAGCCGGATTGCTGGCGAGCGCGTCTCCTCCTTGCTGCACGCCAGGATCAAGCTCGAGCCGGAACGACTCGCCGACGCCGCCCCCCGTGGGCCATAACGTCCGAGCGAGTGATTCCGACACGATCGCCACGGGATCCTGATCGCGTTCGAGCTCGGTGAACGCGCGGCCGCGGACGATGGGGATGCCCAGGACGTCGAAGTAGGATGACGACACCGACTTGAACGCGACTGAGGCTTTGGTCGCGCCGGTATCGGCAACGGCGCGCCGCAGCGGCGCCAGCAATCCCGGCCGGACGGCGGCGTATGCGGTGACGATGGACTCGCCGGCCAGCGCCTGGACCGTCGCGCCGCGCTTCGGCTCGTTATTGATGTCGATCAGCACCGTGTCCGTGACGCGGAGCCCGGGATTGAACCGGACGGATGCGGTCGCGCTGCGAAGAAAGATCGCGGCGGAGATCAACAGCAGGGCGGACGCGAATACCTGCACGCCGATCAAGGCGTTCCGCGCGCGTCCGGGGCGCGCATCCTTCACCAGTTCGCCGCGCATCGTCCGGACGGGATCGATCCGCGTCGCCTGCAAGGCTGGCATCAACGCGAAGAAGCCCGTCGCGCCCAGCGCGGCCACGACGAGGAACAGCGCCACCCGCCAGTCGGCGGCAGGCACGCCGAGCGTGATGTCTCCGAGGTCGATCGGCAACACGCGCAGGATCCAATACACGGCGGTCTCGAGCGCGATCCGCGAAATCAGATAGCCGCCCGCGGCGGCGACGAGCGCGAGCAGAACGTTTTCGGTCAACAGCTGGCGGACGATGCGTTTGCGCGATGCTCCGAGCGACAGCCGGATGCCGATCTCGCGCTGGCGAGCCACGCCTCGCGCCAACAGAAGGTTGGCGACGTTGGCGCATCCGATCAACAGGATCAACCCAAAAGCGACGAAGAGCGGCGTGAACACGGCGGCCGCTTCCATCGGCTGAAAGACGATGCCGCGCTGCGGCACGAGATCGATGCCGGCCTCGCGGCGATCGTTCGCCTGCGGCGCTCGATTGGAGTCCCACGCCGCCAGCCGCGCCCGCGCGCTCTCCATCGATACCTCCGGCCGCAGACGCCCGATGATGTCGATCGCCACGCTGTTTTCCTGGCCGCGATATTGAGGCTGAAATGCGGATAGCTGCGACAGCGGCGCCCAGAAGTCGGGGGCGATCACATCGAGGCCGCGAAAGCCCTCGGGCGCGACGCCGACAATCTCGAACGGCGCTTCGCGCACCAGCACCGTGCGCCCAATCACATGCGGGTCGCGGTTGAACTGCCGGTTCCATCCCTGGTCGCTGAGCACGACGACCGGGTTGCCGCCCGCGCGCCCATCGTCTTCCGGTGTCAGGGCGCGTCCCATGACTGGCTTGACGCGGACGACGTCGAAGAAATTCCCCGAGACCAGCGTGACGGCCATCATCCGGCCGTCGACACGCAGATCGATGCCGTCGACGGCGGCGTACGCGTCGGTGAAGACGGCGGTCTCCGATCGCATTGCCTCGAACACCGGGCGGGTCCACGGCGACTGGATGCCATTGGCTTGCGGCAGCCGCTGCACCTGGTACATCTGGCCGATGTCGGGGACGTTGTCGACGCGAAAGATCAGCGCATTGAGGACCGTGAACAGCACCGCCACCACGCCAAGGCCGATCGCCACGGTGACGACGATGGTGAGCGCCGCGAGCGGCGCCTTGACGAAGGTGCGCCACGCGTAGCGGACGTCGCGCACGGTGTTGTCGATGGCCGCGGTGCCGCGCTCGTCGCGGCAGAGATCGGCCGCCAGCGCCATCGATCCGAAGCGCGCGCGCGCGCGCTCGTGCGCTTGGGCCGGCGCCATGCCGTCGTCGATCAGCTTCCTGGCCTCGCGCTCGACGTGGAAGGCGAGTTCGTCGGTCAGCTCCTGCTCGACGCGGTTGGGTCTGAGCAGCGCGCGTATTCTCAATTTCAGATCGTTCAACGTCATGCAAGCGTTATCTCATGATGGTGTCGGCAGTCGACACTATGCGCCTTGGTGTCGACTGTCAACACCAAGGGTTCCTGTCATGAGACGGGGGCGACGGCGCCGCAGTTCCAGCGGATCCAGCGGATCCGATACGAACGGCCGGCGGGTACGCGTCATCGTAGGCGTCCTCCACATGGATTCGCGCCGCCAGCCGAAGATGAACAGCGGCGTAATCGTTGAGCGGGCATTAGTCGGAACCGTCAAAGACCTGCACGGCCAGGCGGTACGGGGCGCTGCCGGCCGACTTCAATCGAATCCGGCAGAATCCGCCGATTGGCGTTGCGTCGTTCGCGGATAATTGGTTCGTAATGGCCGCGCCCTCTCCCGCATCGATCGGCCGCGACGCCTATACGCGACGAGCATGGGCAGAGGCCTTCGATGCGCTGACACAGGCGAGCGCGGCCGGTCCGCTCGACGCCGAAGATGCGGAGCGGCTCGCCTGGTCGGCGATGCTCAGCGGCCGAACCGAGGCGGCCTTCGATGCCTTCGAGCGGCTGTATGAAATCAGGCTCGCCGCGGGTGAAAGACTGCGTGCGGCGCGAACGGCGTTCTGGCTCGGCATGCGGTTGATGTCACTCGGCCAGACAGCCCGCGGCGGTGGTTGGCTGGCGCGCGCCCAGCACCTGGTCGAAGGCCATCCCGATTGCGTCGAATGCGGCTACATGCGCCTGCCCCTGGCGTTCCGCTTCTCGATTGCCGGCGACTACGGCGCCGCCGGTGCGGCGGCGGCGGAGGCAGTCACGATTGCCGATCGTCATCACGACCGTGACCTCGCGGCCCTCGCTCGCGCCTACACCGGCAGCGCACTGATCCGGCAAGGGCGGTTCTCTGAGGGCCTGCCGATGCTCGATGAGGCCATGGTCGCGGTCTCGAGCGATAGCATCCTCCCGGTCGTCATCGGCCTGGTCTACTGCGAAGCGATCTCGGCGTGCCAGCGGAGCTTCGCGCTCGATCGCGCGCGCGAATGGACCGCCGGGTTCAGCGCGTGGTGCGACGCGCAGCCGCAGCTGGCGCCGTTCGCGGGCACCTGTCTCGTCCATCGTTCCGAAATCCTGCAGTTCAGCGGCGCCTGGTCGGACGCGTTCGAAGAGGCACACCGCGTGCTCACGCGGTTCGGTCAATCGAGGGCCGATGCCGCCGGCAGCGCCTGCTACCAGGAGGGGGAAATTCATCGCTTGCGTGGAGAACTGGCAGAGGCCGAGCACGCCTACATCCTGGCGAGCGAAAGCGGACGCGATCCACACCCGGGATTGGCCCTGCTTCGCGTCGCGCAGGGTCGCATCGATCTGGCGGCGGCCGCCACCCGTCGGGTGATGTCGGTGACCACCGACCCGCTGCAGCGGTCACGGTTTCTTCCCGCGCATGTCGAGATTCTGCTGGCGGCGTCGGCGATTGGCGAGGCGCGCCAGGCGGCCGACGAACTGTGCGCGCTCGCCGATCGATACGGCATGGACGTGCTCGGCGCGATGGCGCAACACGCGAAGGGCGCGGTCGCGCTGGAGGACGGCGATGTCCGCGCCGCGGTTCAGGCGCTGCACCGCGCGCACGAGATCTGGCAGCGTGTCGGCGCACGGTATTTGAGTGCCCGCATACGACTGCTGTTGGCTCGCGCGTTTCGCGCCCTCGGCGACGAGGATGGCGCAGCCCTCGAGATCGACGCGGCGAAAAAAGTGTTCCTCGAACTTGGCGCGGCACCCGACGTGCGCGCAGCCGAGGCAATGGCCACGCCTGCGACGACCACGACCGCCGGATCCCCACTTGACACGCACGGGCTGAGCGCGCGAGAACTCGAAGTGCTCCGCCTCATTGCGTCGGGCAAGACCAATAAGGCGATTGCCGGCGAGCTTTTCCTCAGCGAGAAGACCGTCGATCGCCACGTGAGCAACATCTTCGGCAAGCTGAACGTCTCCTCACGCGCCGCCGCGACCGCTTGGGCGTATCGGCACCATCTCGTCGGGTAGTGGGTAGAACTACCCATTTCTCAGTTCCTCGCCAAATTGGGTGGTCCTCCCGAAGTCAGGACCCATGTACTCTCGATATCCTCTGACCCTCGGCAATGTGGCCGACGCCGGCGGCGCGGAGACCGGCAATGGAGAGGCGTATGGCACTGCAAATCGACGGATTGATTGAGGAAGGCGAGGCGTTCAACAGACTGCGCCAGACTACGCAGCGGAAGCGCGTCGGCGTCGTCGTCATCGGCGCGGGTCAGGCTGGCCTGTCGGTCGGCTACCACCTGAAGAAGCTCGGCCTCGAATTCA
Source organism: Acidobacteriota bacterium (assembly GCA_046765855.1). Classification (GTDB taxonomy): domain Bacteria; phylum Acidobacteriota; class Vicinamibacteria; order Vicinamibacterales; family 2-12-FULL-66-21; genus JAICSD01. The sequence continues at coordinate 6,528 of JBKPSE010000127.1, forward strand.
TCATCATCGACGCCAACGCACGCATCGGCGATTCGTGGCGGCAACGGTGGGACTCGCTCCGCCTGTTCACGCCGAATCGCTTCAACGGCCTCGATGGCATGCCGTTTCCCGGGCCGCGGTATGCGTTCCCGACCAAGGACGAGATGGCAGACTACCTCGAGTCTTATGCCGCGCATTGTCAATTGCCGGTTCTGCACGGCGTCCGTGTCACTCGGCTCTGGCGCGAAGACAACCGGTATCTGGTGGACGCCGGCTCGCACCACTTCGAGGCGGACGATGTGGTGGTGGCAATGGCGAGCTATCAAGGACGAAAGGTCCCGGCGTTCGCCACAGAGCTGTCGCCCGGGATCGTCCAGCTCCACTCGTGCGAGTACAAGTCGCTCTCGCAGCTGCAGCCCGGGGGCGTGCTGATCGTGGGCACCGCCAACTCGGGCGCGGAGATCGCCATGGAGACTGCGCCGGCGCACCCGACGTGGATAGCGGGCCGCGACGTCGGCGCGATGCCGTTCAACATGAAGAACCCATGGGTGCAGCGCGTCATGCTGCCGCTGCTCTTCCGCGTGGTCTTTCACCGCCTCCTCACGGTCAGGAC
>JBKPSE010000128.1:0-2673 GCA_046765855.1 Acidobacteriota bacterium
GGTTGGTGTGATGCGTCATCGTGTCGTACTCGATCTCGTCCTGGATGAACTGGAAGCCGGGCAGTCCGAGCGCATCGAACGACTGGTGATCGGTGCCGCCTGTGTTGCGGATCGTCAGCGAGGTCATGCCGATGCTGCGCAGCGGCTCCATCCACTCGCGGAAGATCGGCGCCACGGCGTCGTTCTGCTGCAGGTAGACGCCCCGGATCGCGCCGGTGCCGTTGTCGATGTTGAAATAGCCGGCGAACCTGGCGTGTTCCGGCTTCAGCGTGTATCCGGTCTGGCAGCCGCGTCCGCCGCCCCGCTGTGCTGCCGGGGCGGGCGCCTGTGCTGGTTGCGCGGAGCTGGAGGGAGGCGGCGGCGCGGGGGCCGCGCCGCGGCCCGCGGGCGCGGGATCGTTGCACGCACCGATGTGCTTCTTCACATACTCGCGCGATCCGATCAGTCCCTGTTCTTCACCCGTCCACAGGCCGATGCGGACGGTGCGCCGCAGTTTCACGCCGCTGACTTTCAGCAGCCGCATCGCTTCCATCATCGCCGCGGATCCCGCGGCGTTGTCCGTCGCGCCGGTCGCCGCGTGCCAGGAATCGAAGTGCGCGCCGAGCATCACGATCTCGTCCGCCTTGTCGGTGCCGGGAATCTCGCCAATCACGTTGAACATCGGCGGATTGGGAATGTAGGTGTTCTTGATGTCCGCTTCGATGGCCACGGGCAGGTTCTTTGCCACCAGCCGCGCCAGGCGTCCGTACTGCTCGGCGGGGATCGAAACCTGCGGAATCGCGCTGGCCGGATCGGTGGTGCGGTTGCCGCTGATCGTGTAGATGCCGTGACCGCGCGGCGCGGTCGAGAGCAAGCCGGCGGCGCCTTCGCTGCGGAACCAGTCGTTGCGGTTGAAGCCGCCCTGGCCGGCATTGCCGCGGCCGCCAAACTGTCCGCGTCCGGCGGCGTTCGGGCTGGCGACGCCGAACTCAGGTCCCGGGTTGCTCGCCAGTTCCATGCGCTGGAGCTCCTCGGGCGTCGTGCGTGACGCCGGCGCGTTCCAGTAGGCGGCGACATCGGGCGGCGCCTGCGTCAGGATCCACTTGCCTTTCAGCTTGCCTGCATACTTCTGCAGATCTTCCTGCGTGGTCTCCGGGACGAGGACGACGTCGCCGCGGACCAAACCGTTGGTGCCCGGCGTCCACCCGCTCGGCGTGCCGGGAATCGGAAACGCCTGCGGCGAGACCGCGGCCATGTAGAACTTCTCGTTGACCCAGCCGCGCTCGAAGTTGTTGCGATCGACCCACGGCTCGAGCGCGACGTTCTGCAGCCCCCACTCTTTCAGCTTGGCGACCGCCCATTCGCCGGCCTTCTGTGTAATCGGCGATCCGGTGAGCCGGGGCCCGTGCACATCGGTGAGCCAGCTCGAGATCTCCATCACTTGCGACGTCTGCGGATTCAGTCCAAGCTGCTTGATCTTATTAATGCCTTCGTAGTCGATTTTCTCGCCCGCGGCGCGGAGCGGCAGCGCTGCCGCGGCAGCGCACACCGCGAGCGCGATGATCGTTCTTCTCATCCCGGCCTCCGCCGGGAAGCATAAGAACTTGATCACAGAAACGCAAACCATGCGACAAGGTTGTAAACGCGCACCGGGGGACACTTTTGTGCGCCAGGGGCCGAACTGCTCAATCTACTGAGGGTTTGCGGCGATCGTCGTGTGCGGCCGGCCGCGGTCCGGCGGTTGCACAGCCCCCGCGGAGCCAAGGATCCAAGCAATGACACCTTTGTCCGCGAGCGCCGAGCAGCCCGAAGCCCCGCTCTTCACCGACGGTCTCGGCGACCGAGTGGTCGCTGTCGACGCCGCGACCGGAGATCTGCTCCAGATCCTGCGCGTCCGCCCGCAGCTGCTGGCGGTGCCCTCCTTCGAGTTCGCGCTGCGCGAGCGCGCCGCCCGCCTCGCCAATTTCCGTCACGCTTACTACGGCCGGGTGCGCCGCATCGATCGCCATCCCGCAGGTCTCGCGATCGTGTCCGATCACGTCGAAGGCGTGCGCCTTTCCGAGATCCTGCGCGTCGCCTCCGAGCGCAAGCTGCAACTCGATTTGAACGCCGCGCTCTGCCTGCTGCGGCAGCTGGTGCCCTCGCTCGCGCTGCTGCACGAGAACGCGCGCGACGTCGCGCACGGACTGGTCGCGCCCGAACGGCTCATCGTCACGCCGCGCGCCCGTCTGGTCGTCGTCGAGCACGTGCTCGGCTCGGCGGTCGAGCAGCTGCAGTTCAACCGCGAGCGCCTGTGGCAGGAGCTGCGCGTCGCGCTGCCGCCCACCGTCGGGATGGGCCGCTTCGATCATCGCGCCGACGTCACCGCGATCGGTCTCGTCGCGCTCGCGCTCGTGCTCGGACGGCCGATCGGGTCCGATGAATATCCGCAGCGCATCGGGCAGTTGCTGAACGACGCGCGCGCCCGTTCCGTCGGTTCCGCGGATCAACCGCTGCCGCCGGCGCTGCACAATTGGATCGCGCGGGCGCTGCAGCTCGATCCGCGCCAGGGCTTCACCTCCGCCACCGAGGCGCAGGTCGCGCTCGAAGACGCGCTCGCGGAAGACTCGGAATTCGTCGCCGCCCCGGTGGCGCTCGAGACGTTCATGTCGCGCTACATCGCGGCCATCCTCGAGCCTGCGGCGCCGCCCGTCG
>JBKPSE010000129.1:0-2447 GCA_046765855.1 Acidobacteriota bacterium
GCGAAATCGGTCGCGTAGAGCAGCACGAACGTCAGCTTGTTGAGCGTGTTGCTGGCTTTGGCCAGCTCGATGGTCGGCTGCATCAGCGGTGATCGTGTCCAGCCGGTCTCGACGACGCCGTAGCCTTGCACTTCGAGCCACTCGCGCAGCAGCATGATCTGCGTGCTGCGACCGACGCCGTCAGTGCCCTCGATGGCGATCAGTTTTCCCGGGTACCCATCAATCGGCAGGTACGGAACACCACGGCCGTAGTAGAAGCCAGGCTGAATGCCGCCATTGGCTCCTTCGAGTTGCTCATCCGACGGGCTGTTCATCGGTCCTCTCCGCGGGCTGCTCGGCCAGCAGCGGCGCCACCAGATGGCGGACGACCCGCTGCTGCGCCGTGATGCTGCCTGACGCTTCGACCACCTGCAAGCCGAACTCGTCGACGAGGCGATCGTATTCCTCGAGAACCTTCCCCTGAAAAATGCGGAAGCTCTCGATGGGGCTCGTGCTCCAACCCATGTCGAGACCGGCTTCGTAGAATTTCAACTTGACGCGCCGCGCGGTGAGGCGATCGACCGAGACGTCGATCGGGACGCGGAAGTAGACCGCGAGATCCGGTCTGACCGCGAAGCTATAGAGCTCGCGCACCCAGCGGCGATCGACGCCGCGGGCCGCGTCGCGCGCGAACGCCGTGTAGGTATAGCGATCGGCGAGCACGATCATCCCCGCCTTGAGCGGCGGGATGACGTTGTAGAGAAGCCGGTCGGCGAAGTCGGTGGCGTGCAGCAGGCTGAACGTCATCGGCGTCAGCGCGTTCTTCTTCTTGCCCGTCTTGGTCGCCGCCTTGACCAGGGCCGACGAGTTCCACTCGGTCTGAAAAACCGGGTGCCCGGCGGCCTTAAGCCACTTTGCCAGCAGCGCGAGCTGCGTGGTTTTTCCCGACCCGTCGATGCCTTCCACCACGAAGAGTTTTCCGGGGTACTCGTGCGGCGTGGTCAGGTTGTTGAGCATGTGATGCGCGTTCCTTCTTGACGCGCCGGCCCGAGACCTCGAAGCGCAGCGCCCGCCGGAGCACCTGCTCCAGCGCCTCTCCGTGGCGATGCGCCGCCCACAGTTCGAGCTCGGCGTCGCCGGCCGCCCGCAGCCGGATTCGATACGCATTGCCGTGCGGCACGACGTCGAGCGCGGTGACGATCTGGGCGTGGCTCCGATCGAGCCCCTCCGCCAGGCGCAGCATCGCCGCCAGCGTCCGCACCGTGCGGCGCAGGGCCCCCTTCAGGGTGCCGTAGCCATCGTGCGATTTCTTCGGGGTCGCCTGCCGATGATAGCGCGCCAGCAGGGCAATAATCTCGATCTCCTGCGGATCGAACCCGCGCAGCTCGCCGTTCTTAATCAGGTAGTAGGAATGGCGGTGGTGGCGCTCGTAGCTGATATGCACGCCGGCATCGTGCAGCAGCGCGCCGTATTCGAGCCACTCCCGTTCGCGGTCGCCCAGTTTGTGCACGGCCCGTGTCTGGTCGAAGAGCGACAGCGCCAGCTGTGACACGTGCCGCGCGTGCGCCGCGTTGTAGCCGCACCGCTCGCCGAGCTCGATGACGCTGCGGCGCCGGACGTCGGGGTAGCGCTCGATTTTGCGGATGGTGGCCGTGTTGCGGTGGATGTAATCGAGGACCAGTCCCTCGCGGAGCGCCAGGTCGCACAGGGTGATGTCGTCAGCGCCGAGGCGGCGGAGAATACAGTCGAGCAAGACGGACCCGGCGACGGCGATATCCGCACGCCGTGGATCCAGCGCATCCATGTGGAGCCGCGCTTCAAGATCCGCGCCGCTGAGCCGCTTCCGCAGCCGCCGGATGGCCTTTGCGGGCACGCGCCGGTTCCGCAGCGCATCATCGCGAACCACGCCGGATTCGCTCAGCGCCAGAGCGCCGAGACTGAGGATCGTTCCCGAGGTCCCGATGACGCGATCGAAGCGGCGCTCGGAGATCGTATCGAGATAGGGGCCGATCTCCTTGTTGATGTGTTTGACGAGCCGCCGCTCGTCGCGGCGCGACAGCGGATCCGTGCGGACGAATCGTTCCGTCAGACGGATGACCCCGAGCTTGAAGCTCTTCGCTTGCGTGAGATGCGATCCGGTGCCCAGCGTGACTTCGACGCTGCCGCCGCCAATATCGATGACGACTGCGGGGGAGCCTCCCATGTCCACGCCGTAGACGGCGGCCATGTGGATGAGCCGAGCCTCTTCTGTTCCAGAGATGACGCGGATCTGGATCCCAGTGGTCTTCGCGACCTCGGCGATGAAATCGCCGCCATTGTCGGCTTCACGAATGGCGGAAGTCGCCGCCGCCACAATCTCATCGACTTTGTGGGAATCGGCAAGCCGCCGGAATTTGGCCAGCGTCTGCAGGGCGGCGGTGCGGGCCGTTTCCGTCAGAGCGCGGCCGTCCAGCCCGCCGGCGCCGAGC
>JBKPSE010000130.1:0-5467 GCA_046765855.1 Acidobacteriota bacterium
ACATCGTCCATATCACGCCGCACCTGCCTCCCGATCAGGCTGCCAACGCGCTGCTGCCGTTTCAGCTCGGAGAATGGGCACGCGCGCGAGGCGATTCCATCCACTTCGTGGCCAATCCACCGTTGAGCGACGTGCCACGAACGCGTCGGGACGTCACGTGGATTCCGCGCACGAAACGTACGGTATGGCAGCGTTTCTTCCGCACCGGATCGATCGCAGGCGCGCGCCTGATTCGGCGTGAGACTGCGCGTCTCCTCGCGAATGCGGACGTGGTTCACGTCCACAGCAACGGACTGCTGCCCGAGGTGTCCGCACGCCTTGCCCGCCAGATGCAGCGCCCCGTGGTGTTGACGCTCTACGGCACGGAGATCTGGCACTACCGCCGCAAACGCGGCGTCGACTTGTTCACCCAGGCTTACCGGCACGCCGACGCGGTCACCTTCTACAGTCAGCGGTTGTACGATCGGGCGCGCGAGTTGGGTCTCGACCGGCCGGGCTGTTCGGTCATCTATCCGGCGGTGGCGCCGGCCTTTCAGTTTCACGACCGGCACGAAAGCCGGCAGGCTCGAGAAGCGCTCGGCATCCGCGCGGCGAACCTGTTGGTCAACGTCAAGCGGCTGCATCCGCTCGCCGGTCAACGTTATTTGATAGAGGCGCTGCCCGCGGTATTGCGCGAACACCCGGACACGCAATTGGTCGTCTGCGGCACCGGAGCGCTGCTGCCGGATCTGCAGCGCATTGCGCGCTCTGCGAACGTGGAAGGCCACGTGACGTTTGCCGGTCTGGTCGACAACGCGACAGTCGCGCGCTACTGCGCCGCGGCGGACCTGTTCATGCTGCCGTCGCTGCTGGAAGCGCTGCCGACGGTGGCCGTCGAAGCGCTTGCGTGCGGCACGCCGGTGATTTCATCCGACAATCCCGGCGGGATCGAGTTGCACGGAGTTTTCGGCGAAGATGTCGAGGTGGTGGCAAAGGAAAATCCGGCGGCTCTGGCGGCGGCGATTGTCGCCGCGCTGCACGCGCCGCGCCGAACGCTCGACAGCACCCGCGCCACGGTCGAGCAGCGCTTCCGCGCCTCCGCCGTGGCGCAGCGCTACTGGGACGTCTACGCGCGTGTGAGCGGGCGATGACGCGTGCCATCGGCCGCGCAATTGCGGCGGCGGCGATTGCAGGCCTGCTCGGGGCGGCAGCGGCGGCGCTGTTCTACGCGTGGCATCCCGCCGTGCGCATCGAGTTCGATCGCGATTTTCCCGCTCGGACGGTGTCCGGCATCTACCCACCGGAACGCGACGACAACACCGGATTGACATTTGCGTGGACCGGCGCCGATGCGGTTCTGCGTCTGCCCGGAATCGATCGGGGCGCGAACTGGACGGTCACGTTGCGCGTGCGCGGCGGCCGGGCGGCCGCCGATCAGAATCCGATCGTCGAAGTGGTCGCCGACGGAGCGGTCGTCGCGGCCGCGCCGTCAGGACCCGACTGGAGCGAGATCACGGCGACGATTCCACGGCGGCCGCAGCGCCGCGGCCTTCTGCTCAACATCCGGAGTTCGTCCACCTTCGTGCCGGGCGGGTCGGATCCGCGCGCGCTCGGCGTGATGCTCGACCGCATCGTGCTCTCGCCGGACGCGGTCGTACTCGTCCCGCGGCCCGCGCTGGTCGGCACGTCGCTCGCCTCGGCCGCCATGGGCGTGGCCCTGGCGCTGCTCGGGGTGACGGCGGGATCGGCAATAGGCGGCGCGGTGCTGCTCTGCGCCGGCGCCGGCGCGGTCGTGGCGAAGGGCTTCGGACCGTTCACCGATTTTCCAGATACCGCAACCGCGCTCGGCATCTGGATCGGTCTCGGCCTTGCGCTTCTCGCTCTTGCACGCGACTATTTCGTGCGGCAGCCGCTGCGCAACACCGCGCGCTTCGCCGCGGCCTTCGCCGCGTCGGCGGTGTATCTGAAACTGCTCGTCCTGCTCCATCCGAACATGCCGATCGGCGATGCGATGTTCCACGCGCACCGCTTCCAGGGCGTGCTCAGCGGCAAACTGTTGTTCACATCGATCGCGCCGGGCGGCTATGCCTTCCCATATCCGCCAGGGCTGTACGTCTTCGCGTCCGCCTTCGCCGGTCTGGTCAGGCGAGGCGCGAGCGACGTCGCGCTGCTCCGCATCATCACCTGCGCCGCGGACGCCGCCGTCAGCGTTCTCCTCTACTGGGTGATAGCGGCAGCATGGCGCAATCGCGTTGCCGGTGCGATCGCAGTCGCCATCTATCACTTGATTCCGCTCAATTTCGGTGTGTTGACGACAGGGAACCTCACCAACGCGTTCGCGCAGTCGCTCGCCGTCGGCGCACTCGTGCTGATGGGCAGCGATGTCGTCGCGGCGTCGCGAAGGTGGTCGATGGCCGTGCTTGCAGTTGTGCTCGCGGCTGCATATCTGTCGCACACCAGCACTCTGGCGATTCTGTTCGTCGCCACTGTTGCAACGGCTGCATTGTTCGCGGCGCGCGGCGATCGATCGCTGCGCTGGCCTGCCGGAGCAATCGCGACCGCTACGAGCCTGGCGGCCGTCATTGCCGTCGCGGTGTATTACGCGCATTTCATGGATACCTATCGCGCCGAGTTCTCGCGCATCGGCCACGAGACGGCTGCCAACGCGTCGGACGCCGGCGGCCGCACCATCGGCGATCGGCTGCTCGGCGTTCCCTATTCGGTGCGCATTTTTTTCGGCATGCCGGTCGTGGTGCTCGCAGTCCTGGGCGCGGTCTTGCGCTTCGGGCGTCACACCGATCGCCTCACGCTGGCAATCGCCGGATGGGTCGCGTCGTGCGTGCTGTTTCTGGCGATCGGGATCCTTACCCCGGTCGACATGCGTTACTACCTCGCCGCCATCCCGGCGGCGGCGGTACTCGCCGCGTGGGCCGCGGCCTGGGCCTGGCACGAGCGCCCGCGAGTCCACCGAACCGCATGGCGCGCGGCGGCGGCAATCCTTCTCGCCGCCACGGCGGTCGTTGGCTTCCGCAACTGGTGGAATACACTGGGTTGATGAAACTCGCCGAGCAGATCTCGCACGACATCACCGAGGCGATGAAGGCGCGCGACAGCGTCCGTCTCTCCGCGCTGCGAATGGCGAAAGCGGCGTTGATGAACAGCGAGGTGGCCAAAGGCCGTCCGCTCGAAGACGCCGAAGCGCAGCAGGTGCTGGCCGCGCTGATCAAGCAGCGCCGCGACTCGATCGAGCAGTTCACCAGCGGCGGGCGCCAGGATCTGGTCGACAAGGAAACTGCCGACCTCGCGATTCTTCAGCGCTATGCGCCGCCCGCCGCGAGCGCCGCCGACATCGAGCAGGCAGTCGATGCCGCCATCAAGGAAACCGGCGCGGCAGGTCCGAAGGACATGGGCCGCGTGATGAAAGCTGTGATGAACGCCCTCGCCGGGACCTCCGTCGATGGCAAAGCGGTAAATGAGATCGTGCGGAAAAAACTGGCGGGTGGATAACAAACTTTTTCGCGCGTGCTCCGTCTAATCATTTTGAAAGGCAACGCACAAGCCTCTCATCCATCCTCCATGGGGCCTCCACTGAAAGGTGGGGGCCTTTTTCGTTTACATCTTTGACAAAACGTCCGCTGGCGGACGCTTTGTCCGCCTATGGTACGCTGCCCGGAAGTGAGCACTCCGCGTTGAGACGGATACATCCGACCGTGCTGCTGATGGCCAGCGCACACTTCATGGTCGACGGATACGGAAACATTTACGCGCCGCTGCTCCCCCTGCTGATCCCGAAGCTGCATCTCTCGCTCGCCGCCGCCGGCACGCTGACGATGTTCTATCAGATGGCCGCGTCGGTCGCGCAGGTTGGCTTCGGCCACATTGCCGATCGATGGCGGCCACGCGTGCTCGTGATGGCCGGACCGGTCGTTGCGGTTTCGGTGTTGAGTCTTGTCGGTGTTGCGCCGACAGTCCCCGCACTCGCGGCGGTATTGATCGTCGGCGGGCTCGGCGGCGCAGCGTTTCATCCGCCCGCCGCAGCACTGGCCCATCGTCTCGGCGGCGATCACCGCGGCCTGGCGATGTCGGTCCACATCACTGGCGGCACGTTGGGATTTGCGATGGGGCCGCTGCTCTTCGCGCCCGCGGCCCAGCATCTCGGACTCGCGTGGACGCCGCTGCTGGCCGTGCCCGGATTGCTGGTGATTGCGTTCTTCCTCGGGCGCGTGCCGCCGATTCCGCTGCACCACGAGGGCACCGGCGGACTGCGCGCACTGCGTCCCTACGCGAAGCCGCTCGGGCTGCTCTACGCGATCGTGCTGCTCCGCACGCTCGCGTCGCTGTCGTTCGCGACGTTCGTGCCGGTGATGCTGACGCGCAGAGGACTGTCCGTGTCGCAGGCGGGAGCAGTGGACGCGTTCTATCTGTTCGCAAGCGGCGCTGGCGGATTCTTCGGCGGACCGGCGGCCGATCGATTCGGGCCGCGATTCGTCATTGCCTGGTCGCTCGCGCTCGCCACACCATTTCTGCTCGCCGCTCCGCTTCTGTCGGGCTGGGCCTTCATTTTCGTGCTCGGAATCGGCGGTTTCTTTCTGCAGTCGACGCTGCCTGTCAATGTCGTTTTCGGACAGGCACTCGCGCCTGTCAGCGCGGCAACGGTTTCGTCTTTGATGATGGGCTTCGCCTGGGGCATGGGCGGGTTCAGCGTGCCGATCGCGGGATGGTTTGCGGACCGGTATGGAATCGAACGGACACTGTTTGGTCTGGCTGCCGTGCCGCTGGCCGCCGCCGCGGTTTCTCTTCTGCTGCCGGCTCGAGCGCCAGGCGACCCGCGCGCAAAGCGATCGGCGTGAGATTTGCGTGGTACGATGGCCGGACGGAACGTTCGGTGATGCCGCGGAATCCTCGCCTCTCGACGGTTGCCTACTCCTTCGGTCCAGGACCGCTGACGCCTGCGGTCAAAATTCTGCTATGGACGAACATCGGCATGTACGTCCTGTCGCTGATCCTGCCGGACATCCTCGACTGGCTCGGGCTGGTGCCGAAGCAGGTCATCGAAGCACGCTGGCTCTGGCAGCCGGTGACCTATATGTTCCTGCACGCGCCAGCGCCGACCCACATCCTGTTCAACATGCTCATCCTCTGGATGTTCGGCGTTGAGCTGGAACGGATGTGGCGGACGCAGTTTTTCCTGAAGTACTACTTCGTCACTGGCGTCGGCGCGGGCCTTCTCTCTGTGCTGATCGCCCTGCTGCCATTCCAGGCGACGCACGCAACCTATAACGCAACGATCGTCGGCGCCTCCGGAGCGCTGTATGGCCTGCTGCTCGCGTATGCGATGTATTTCCCCGATCGACCGATCCTGATGTTCCTGTTCTTCCCCGTGCCGGCGAAATTTTTCGTCATGATCCTCGGCGCGATCGCGTTCATAACTTCGATCCAGGGCGGCGGCGCCGTCGCGGCGACGACGCACCTGTCGGGGCTGGCCGTG
>JBKPSE010000131.1:0-13672 GCA_046765855.1 Acidobacteriota bacterium
CTAGCGTGAGGTCGAGTAGGCGGAACCGGCGCTGCAGATCGAGGACCTTGGCTCTCTTCTCGGACGGCCGCTCGAGAAAATGCGACTGACACGCGGATCCATGGCGCGTTGGACTGGTTCTCGTTCCCGTGCGTCGATCGCTTCCAAGCATCTGGCGAACTCAGCATGCATAGGACGACCTTGAACACGTCATCTGCCGACAGCCGTACCAGAACGCGAGTGCAATGCGGCCTCCTGTCGTTCTTCGTTCTGTTCGCCCTCGAGCTCGCCGCGGTGCCGCACACGGGTGCTGCAACGGCTAACGTCGATTGCAGTACAGGAGCGGCGATAGGGCCCATTCTCGATGGTCTCAAACCCGGCGATGTTGTCTTGGTGCAAGGGACCTGTCAGGAGAACATCCTGCTACAGGCGCAACTGCAGCACATCACCCTCGATGGGCAGCGCAAGGCCACGATCAAGGCGCCGGATCCAACTCGGCCGGCGATCCAGGTCCTTGGCCGCGAAGTCACCATCAAAGGCTTCACCGTTACTGGAGGCTCGTTCGGCATCGCGATCAACAGGGGGGCAACGGCGCTCATCGACGCGAATACGATCCGCAATGCGGCGCATACCGGGCTCGAGGTCTCCCAGAACAGCTTTGCGCGCATCATCAACAACACTATTGAGCACAGTGGGCAGAACGGAATCTTCGTGCTCGGGAGTTCGTCCGCGCACATCGGCGTTGTGTCCACGGGGGACAAGGTTCCGCAACCGAACATCATCCAAGACAACGGTGGTGATGGGATACAAGTGCTGCGTGCCTCCACGGCCCGCATTATTGGCAACATGCTTCGTGGGAACCAGCGCAACGGACTCACTGTCCAGCAGGCTTCGCATGCCGACGTAGCCGGCAATACCTTCAGCGGCAATCGCCAGAACGGGATTCGCGTCGTGGGCAACTCGGGGGTAAATCTCGCGGACTCCGCCATGCGCTTGTTTGAGCAGCCGAATACAACGACAGCACCGAACGGGATGTTTGGCATCCGGTGCGAGATCGGCGCTTATGTCGAAGGCCCGCTCGGGAGTATTGTGGGGAGCAGCGGTGTGAAGGACATGTCGGACACGAGCTGCATCGATCGCTCGTCTAAGTGACGCTATAAACGGCGGCGCTGTCGAACGACGCGGCGCGCGCAGGGGCACCGCGCCTTCGAGCGATTATGCCTTCAGGACTTTCACCACGGGCCAGGATCGAAGCGATGGAGGTAACGTCGATGGCGCCATGGCCTTCGGTTCGTTGATCGGCGTCGTCTGCGGCACGATCTTCTGGTGCATCGCAAGAGAGCGCCCGGCGAACGTCGCACTCTGACGCTCGAATGCCGATATGACGATTAAGAGCTCGACCCTCTGGTCCACATACTTCTTCGTCTACGTTGTTGGCATAGCCGGTCTGATGTACTTGCTGCGGCGCCCTCACATCGAGTGGTTCGCCTACTGGCTTCCGTTCGCATTCCCGGTCGTGTTGTGTGCGATCGGCGGCCTGGCTGTCCATTACCAGTCGGCGGAGCCCCAGGTGAAGATTCAAGAGGTGTCTATCCTCGGCAATCCGATCGTCAGGATTCGTCTCGAACCGCCGGGCCCGACGTATCCGATCACCTCGACGATGTTGTTGACGCCGTATTGCATCTGGATATTTCCGGTTTACACCGGCATCCCGCGCATCCGCCTCGTCTTCGTCCTGTGGTGGGTCGCGTGCGCGCTGTTCGTGGTGTTCATCGTACCGCGCCTCGCACGCGCGAGCCACTCTGCCGCCACACGCAGCTCTGCGTAGCGATGCGGGCCTCGGACCTCGGAGTTCGAACTACGGCTTGATCGCGTAGACGTTCTTCAGGCCGCGCACGATGATCAGGCCGTCCGAGATTGCCGGCGTCGCCATGATCACCTCGCCGATCGGGTTCTTTGCCAGCTCCTGATACTCCGCGCCCGCTTTGACGACGTAGACGTCGCCGTCTTCGCTGGCGCAGTAGATCTTGCCGTCGGCGGCAACCGGTGAGGCGCTGAACGAGCCGGCGGCGCCGCCGAGGCGCTTCTGATAAATCTGCTTGCCGGTCGCCACTTCATAGGCCGCGAACGCTCCGTTCCCCTGCAGCACGTACATGTACTCGCCATAGATCACCGGCGTCGGGATGTACGGACCGCCACGCTGCGAGCTCCAGACGATGGAATCGTTCTTTGTCTCCCCCTGCTTCAGCGTGATGTCACCCCGCGCACCGGGCTTGAGCGCCACGATCGGCTGCACGCCGCGATACCCGTTGGTGATGACGATGAAGCCCGGTCCCATGATCGGGGTCGGGATCGTGATCTCGGAGTTGCCCGAGTACTTCCACAGCTCCTTGCCGGTCATCGGATCGTAGCCGCGCGTGAAGGTTGTCGCTTGCGTCACCAGCTCCGCCTTGCCGTCGACTTCCATGATCGACGGCGTCGACCACGAGGGAATCTCGTCGCGCTGCGTGCGCCAGATCTCCTTTCCGCTCGCGGTGTCGAATGCGGCGATGAACGACCCGCGCTGGATGTCGCACTGCACGATCACCATGTTCTTGTAGATGATCGGCGAGCTGCCGATGCCCCACTCGTAGTCGGGGTCGAAGAACCAGCCGGCGTTGAGCACGCCGAGGTCCTTCTTCCACAACTGCTTGCCGCTGAAGTCGTAGGCGTAGAGCCCTTCCGACCCGAACGAGACGACGACGACCTTGCCGTCGGTCGCCGGCGTCGCCGACGCCTGACTCGATTTCGGGTGACGCTTCGTCTTCGGGATGCCTTCCGTCGCAATCCTGTCCCAGACGACCTTGCCGCTTGCCTTGTCGAGTGCGATGAGATGCCACGCGTGTTTCGACGCGTCAGCGACAGGTTCGACGTCTCCGTACTGGCCGGTGCGGATGCCCTGCTTGGGATCGCTGCCGATCGCGGTCGAGACGAAGACGCGATCGCCCCAGACAATGGGACTCGATACCGCGACCCCCTCGACTGGCGCCTTCCACGCGATGTTCTCGTTGGCCGCCGCGTTCCATCTGACTGCGGTCGGTTTGCCGTCGGCAGTCCCGGCAGCGTTGCTGCCGCGGAACGACGGCCAGTTCTGCGCCGACGCGGCGCTACTCGCCGCGGCAATGATCAGCGTCACGATGAAGCGGCGCATGGCTATTTCCCCTCCACGCGGCTGAACGTCACCGGCGGAGCATTGCCCTGTGCCAGGGTCAAACCGGTGACTTTGTCCGCCTCCATCAGGAACGTGACGACGATCGGGGCGCCAATTGCCTTGAAGGCGCGTTCGCCCGTCGCCACGAGTGTAAGGCGCTGCGCCGGCGGCGCCGCGGACGGCCCGATCGCCAGGCGCGCGCCCGCTGCGGCGACGACGAAGTCCGCCCCGGCCGGACTCTTGTAGGTTCCCGGGAACTTCGCGAGCGTTGCCGGATCGATTTTGAAATCCTCGTACGGCTTCGCGCCGGCCTTCTCGAGCAGCGCAACCGCGTCGGTCTTGTTCGTCGCCTTCGCGGTCTCGAGCGCGTCGCTCAGGTTGCTCGCCGGAACGCCGCCGCTGTCGAGAATCGCCGACACCAGCGTCGTCTCGCCGGCCTGAATCGCCATCGGCAGCACCGTTTCCTTGCCGGGCGATCCTTTGGCAATCAGCATCTTCGCGATCTCGGTGTGTTCGGGCCGCTTCTTCTGCGCGGGGCTGACGGCGAGCATCAGCGGCGTGAAGCCGTAGAACGTGTCCTTCACACCCATGTCCGCGCCCTTGTCGAGCAGGACCTTGACCACGTCGACGTGGCCGTGATCGCAGGCATAGAACAGCGCCGTGGCGTTGTAACGGAACTTGGTGTTGACGTCCACGCCCTCGTCGAGCAGCTTCTTCACGGTGGCCGCGTCTCCTTTTCGAGCGGCGGCTTGAAGCTCTTCGGCCTTGGTGAGCGGCGGCGCCTGTGCGAGCAGGACGAGTGTGAACAAAACAGCTAGGGTATTCATCGTGGCCACCTGGATCTTCCGGCTAAGGGCGGAAGCGACTTACTCTACGATGAGTTTGGTTACGGCGTTGGCGTCACGAATGACGAGCGCCTGCTTCGTGATCACCGGAACGGCCCATGTGGCGCTGTCGGCCACGTTGTAGCGCCGTTCCTCCTCGTACCTGACCGGGGACCGCTTGGCGAGCACGAGCTCTCCGGCGGTCGTCAGGAGTAATACGTGGGCGGGGGTCAAAAGGATCGCCGCCTGATCGGCGGCCCGTCCCTCCGTTGCCCACTTCACGGTTCCCGTTGCGGCATCGACGGCAACGACCTGACCTCGCTTGCGGCTCGACAGCCCGTACAACGTGCCATCGGCCAGCACCGGCGTGCTCATATACATTGCGACGTCGGGATTCTTCCAGGCTTCACTCGCCTGCCAGGTGCCGCCGGCGACTTTCAGCGAATAGGCGTGCGTTCCCGCGCGCGTGCCGGACACAATCAGGTGAGTACCGGTCCAGACCGGCGTGACGATGTTTTCGTGCCATTCGTCGGGGAATGGCGTCGACCAGAGTGACGCACCGGTTCTGGCATCGATGCCTTCCACCGATCCTTCCGTCAACGTCGCGATCTGTCGCACGCCGCTGGCGGTAAAAGCGATTGGCGAGGCATAGCCTGGTCCTTTGCCCTTCCACGTCCACTTCTCGGCGCCGGTCTGTGGATCGAGTGCAATCACGCGACCGCCGTGCACGTCGCTGCCGACCTGCACGATCACCGCGCCCGCCTCGTGGAGCGGCGACGCCGCAGTGCCGGTGAACAGCTTCGACAGATCGACGCTCGAGGAGTAGTCCTTCCGCCAGGCAAGCGCGCCGGTCGCCGCATTCCATGCCGACACGATTGCGGTGCCGCCGATGGTGATGACCTTGTCGGCGATCGCCAGCGGGGTTGCATGCGGACCCTTGGCCATGCTGGTCGCGTACTGGTTCTTGCTGAACGGCGACGGATACTTCTGCTGCCAGGCCACCTTGCCGCTGGCGAGATCGATCGCGGTGACGATCTCGTCGGGATCCTTGCGGCTGTGCACGAACACGCGCCCGTTGGCAACGACCGGCGAGGAATATCCCTCGCCAATGTCGACGCGCCAGGCGCGCTTCCACGCCGCCGGCCAGGCCGGCGTGTTCGCCGCCGCGACAGCGCCGTTGCGCTCCGGTCCGCGCCATTGCGGCCATTGCGCCGAGGCGGTTGCGCTGGCGCAGAGCAATGCCGCGACAACGCCCAATTGCCGGCGCCCCAGTCCCGAAACATGCGCGTTCATTGGTTGCCTATCGCAAAGAGGTGGCGGTCACCTCGGATGTAGATCGTACCGTTGGCGATCGCGGGCGAGGCATACACAGGTTCGCCGACGGAGTTGACGGCCAGCACTTCGTGCACCGGACCGGCTTTGACGATGAACGAGTCGCCGTCTTCGCTGGTCAGCAGGATCTTGTCCTCGAACGCGACCGGCGAGGCGAAGAAGGTGCCGGGCACGGGAGGTCGTCCTCCTTCGTACTTGCGCTCGCCGCTAACCGCGTCGATGCACGTCATCAGGCCGGCGTCGCTGACGAGATACAGGTAGTCGCCGATCGCAATCGGCGACGGCACGTAGGCCGCGCCCTTGTTGTAGCGCCACAGCACTTCGCCGCTGCCGCCTGACTTCATTGCCAGTACGACTTTCGCCTGGCTGCCGGCGGTGAGGAAGACGAGCCCCTTGGTTGCGACCGGACTCGGAATCGGATGGCTGCGCGTGCCGTCGGAACGCCACAGCTCCTTGCCCGTCGCAGGATCGTAGGCAATGACGACTTCCGCTCCCGAGGCGATCAATTCGTCTCGCGTGCCCGTGTTCACGATCAGCGGCGTCGCCCAGCTCCGCCTCGTCGATCGCGCGGCGCGCCAGACTTCTTCGCCGCTCGCGCGGTTCAGCGCCAGGATGAACGAGCCGTCGCCCATCTCCTGGTCGCACTGCAGAATGATCAGATCCTTGTAGATCACCGGCGAGGTGCCGGGGCCGAGTCCCGCCTTGATGATCCCATCCTGGAACGTCTTCTTCCATGCAAGCGTGCCGTCGAAGTTGTAGGCGTAGAGACCGGCCGACTCGAAGAAGGCATACGCGCGCTCGCCATCGACGGCCATGGTCGACGAGGCGTAGGTGTTCTTGCGATGCCGGTCGTCCCACATCTCGCCGTCGTACGCGGTCTTCTCCCAGAGCACCTTTCCCGATTTCGCGTCGATGGCGAGGACCTTCAGCGCGTGCTTGTAGTCGACGTCAGTCGCGTCGGGATGGAGGTAGCCGGGCTGCCGGTTGAAATCGGGATGGACGGGCGCCTTCTTGCCTGGAACCTGATCGCCTTTGAGCGAAGTGGTGAGGAAGATGCGATCCTTCCACACCACCGGAGACGAATGGCCGCGGCCGGGGATTTCAGTCTTCCACTTGATGTTGACCGCGGGCTTGCCGTCGACCGCCGGCGTCCACTTCGTCGGCAGGTTCTTCTCGGGAGAGATTCCCAATCCGCCGGGTCCGCGCCACTGCGGCCATTGCGCCCGCGCGTTCGCGCCTGCGAACGTGAGCGCGGCGACAGCCGCCAGCGTCCAGCGCGCGACGCCCAGGGCGTTCGAGCTCATGTCACGACGTCGGCCGGAAGTACAACACCATCGCCGCGCCGACCGCCGCGAACGCGAGGCCGACGTAGAGCATCGGATTGACCGGATTCTTGGGCGGGTGGACCAGCATCGAGTAGAAGACGTTGACGATCGGCGCGCCGCCGAAGACCAGCGGCATGACGTAGAGCGGCAGACCGCCGAAACGGAACGCATAGATGATGCACGCGGCGCCGATCGCGCCGAGCGCGCCGGCGATCGTCGCACTGGTCAGCCCAGCGCTGTTGAACGTTCCGAGCCCACCCTGCGCTGAGAGCGCCGCGACCGGCACCAGCACGCCGATCAGGAAGTACGCGACGCCGACGCACAGCAGCGCCTTCAATGGATTCCCGAGCTGCACGCCTCCCTGATGCAGCAGGACGCCGTAGACGCCCCATGACAGGACGGCGCCGGCCACGAACAGAACCCAACCCATACGTCTCCTCGCTTGTGCAGGACTGCTGCTAGTCGCCATGAAAGTGCGCCGATTTTATACCCGACGGCTGAGATCAGCAGGAAGGAACAGCTCGTTCGCCTTTTCAGGCGCGTTATCGACGGCAACCCCGGCGTTCCACGCCGGAATGACGTGCTTGTTGTCCGGATACATCGCTTCCATCGGCGCCCAGACTTCGTCGACGCGATCGGTGAACAGATCGCCGATGAGGAGATCGGTGACCGTGCCGCGCATCTCCGGGTGCTCGCGCATGAACGCGCCGAAGCTGAAGCCGGCGTAGTACTCGCACACCAGCCTGCGCATCCGATCGACGCCGACGTTGAAGTTCGGCGCCCACTTGCCAACCTGCGCGCCCGAAGTGTCCCCCGTGGCGAGGCCCTCGACAATCGCGTCGGCCGCGAGCTCGCCTGATTTCAGCGCCAGCAGGACGCCCGAGGAGTAGAGCGGATCGAGGAAGCCCCAGGCGTCGCCGACCAGCACCCAGCCGTCGCCGGACGCGCGCGTTGTCCGGTAGGAATAATCCTTGGTCGCGAAATGTCCGGTCACCCGTTTCGCGCCGTCGATCCGCTTCTTTACTGCCGGCGTCCGCTCGACTTCCTCGTTATACGTCTGCTCGAACGGGCCGCGATTCTTGAACAGGTAATCGAACGGGGCCACGACGCCGACCGAGACGATGTTGTCGTGCTGCGGGATGTACCAGAACCAGCCCTGCTTGTCGGGCGTCTGCAGCACCATCGTCGCTCCCTCGTCCTTGCCGGTGTCGCGGTAGGCGCCTTCCCAGTAGGTCCAGATCGCTCCTTTATTGAGGATGGGATCCCAGACGCGCAGACGGAGGCGGTTGGCGATGAGGCCGTTCTGTCCGCTCGCGTCGACGACCACCTTCGCGCGGACCTCGCGATCCCTCAACTTCACCCCGACGGCGCGGTCGTTTTCGAAGATGACGTCCATGACGCGGACGCCTTCATGCGCGGTGACGCCATGCTCGCGCGCGTTGTCGAGCAGCATCTGATCGAACTCGCTGCGCACCACCTGCCAGGTCTGCGAGCACTCGTGCGGTTTGTTGTCCCAGAAGTAGAACGGCGCCGATTGCCGGCCGCTGGCGTTGACGAACTGCACGCTGTACTTCTTGACGAAATGGCTCTTCTGCATCTTCTCGAGCATGTTGAGCCGCTTCAGCACCCAGTAGGTTTCGGGGATCAGTGATTCGCCGATGTGGAAACGCGGGAAGGTCTCGCGTTCGAACAGTTCGACGCGTACGCCCTGCTGCGCGAGGATTGTCGATACGGTCGATCCTGCGGGACCGCCGCCGATGACGATGACGTCTGGAGAGGTCATACGCTGTCCGATGAACGATGCGCGATGGCTGACGGGCGCTTGAGCCGCTCGGCCACGTTCGGCGGGATCTCGGCTGATTTCATCGAACCATCAGGAAGCCTGGTGACGCACGCGATTTTCCAAGTTCCGGACGCGACCTTCTCGCCGTCGCGCGTGATCTCTCCGGTATACGTGATGGTCCGTCTGGTCAGCTCGCTGATTCGAACCACGACCTCGAACTCCTGCTCGAACTTCAGCGGCCGATGAAATTGGCAGGTGGCAGCCACGCGCGGCCAGCCAACCGGTGACTGCTCCGGATGGATGCTCAAGCCCGCCTCTCTCCACAGCGCGTGCTCGGCGTCTTCGAAGTAGCGAAAGAAATTCGAGAAATGGACGAGACCGGCGACGTCGGTTTCGGAGAACTGCACCCGGCGGGTCACGCGCCATTCACCATGAGAGCTCGACTGTCCTTCATCCTTCATCGTTGTCGTTCTTCGGCCCTCGCCCTCGTTACGTGTAGCGGATGTTCGTGTGTTCCGGACGGAAGAAGCGGGGCAGCAGCGAGTCGACGCGCAGCAGGCCTTCGCGCGTCAGCGTCAGGCGCTCGGAAGTCGCTTCGTCGAGATACCCTTCGGCGCGCAGGCTCGCGAACTGCGTCGCGAAGGTCTCGAGCACGTCGAGCCCGTACTTCTCTTTGAAGTAAGCCGGACGCAGGCGGCCGAGCTTCATCTGCAGGATCAACTCACGCCGCATGCGCTCGTCGAGGGTCGGACGATACGCGCGGGCCAGCGGCAGCTCGCCGCGAGAGACGGCGTCGCTGTAGGCTTCCCACGTGTCCTTGTTCTGCACGTGGACGCCGTTGATGTGGCCGAACGAGGCCACGCCGAGGCCGGCCATGTCGGCGCCCTGCCAGAGACGATCTCGATAAATAAAGCGAGTCTTCGCCGGGTCCTTGACCGCGGTGTAGGCGCTGCCGATGTGGTAGCCGGCGCGCTCCAGCGCCGCGAAGGCGTCCGCCACCCATCGCCGCTTCGTGTCCCAGCCGGCGAGCGATCCGGTGAGCTGGCCGGTCTTCTGCAGGATGTCCTTGCTGATCGTGGTGTTGTAGGGCAGCTCCATCTGATAGATGGTGATGCTGTCGGGCGCCAGCGCCACGGTCTTCTCGATGTTGCGCTGCCAGTTCTCTTCGGTTTCCCCCAGCATGCCCGCGATCAGGTCGATGTTGATCTGCGGAAATTCCAGCGATCGGGCGAAGCGGTACGCCGTCTCGATCTCGGGCGAGCGGTGCGCGCGGCCGTTGATCTCGAGAATCCGATCGTCGAAGTTCTCCACTCCGAGACTCAGACGCGTCACGCCCATCTTGCGGATCGCGGTCAGCTTGTGCTGTGTCAGCGTCCCTGGCTCGCACTCGAAGGTGATCTCTTCCGCCTGACTCCACGGCGTCACCGCGGTCAGCCGATCGACGAGCCCCTGCAGCTGTTGTGTTGACAGGAATGATGGCGTGCCGCCGCCGAAGTAGACGAAGTTCAACGGCCGTCCGAGGATGGCGGGCTGCCGCGCGTACATCTCCCACTCCCGGCCGAGCACGTCCAGGTACTGTCCGATCTCCTGCGCGTTCTTGTCGGTGTAGACGCGGAAGTAGCAGAAGTGGCACCGCTTGCGGCAGAACGGGATGTGCAGGTAGAGACCGAGCGGAGTTGCCGCATTCGGCGGCGACTGCAGCGCAGGCTTCGCCTCGCGCTCGACTGCTTCAGCCGACCACACCGAGAACGGCGGATAGGTGGCGACGAAGTACGATCCGACTTCCGGCTCGGCGACGTCAGCCAAAACAGTAGATCCTTCCGTCCTGCGCTCCGATCACCAGCCGCCCGGCGGCCACCGCCGGCGTTGCCGTGATCGCATCGCCGATCTCGTACTCCCAGCGCTTGGCGCCAGACTGCGCGTCGAGCGCGTAGAGCTTGCCGTCGCTCGAGCCGACGAACACGCGCCCGCCGGCAATCACCGGCGACGAGTCGACGCGCGCCCGCGTCACGAATTTCCACGCGCTCTTCCCGCTTGCCGCGTCGATCGCATGCACCGCCTTGTCGCGGCCGCCGATGATCACCCGTCCGTTGACGAGCGCGGGAGACGAGTTGAAGGGGAACTGCCGATCTGGATCGCGGAAGCGCCAGGCGATGCGCCGCGCTTTCAGATCCACGGCAACCACGTCATTCGTATACGTGCCAAGGTACGCGCGCGCGCCGTCCACTACCGCCGACGAGGCCGTGTTGCCGTAGAGCGGCACTTCCATCAGCACCTTGCCGTCGCTCAGGCGCACCGCGCGGAACTGTTCGTCACAGCCGCCGAAATAGATCGTGCCGTCCACGACCGTCGGCGTCGCGTGCACCTGCCCGTTCGTCTTCAGCTTCCACCGCTGTTTGCCGGTCTTCGCCTCGAGCGCATACAGATGCGTGTCGTACGAACCGATCAGCACGGTGTCGCCGACGACGACCGGCGACGACTTGATCTCGCTGCCGGTCTTGAACGTCCACGCCTTGCCGCCGTCCTTCACGTTCACGGCGTGGAAGACGCCGGAAAGATCGCCTATGTAAACCAAGCCGCCGGACACCGCCGGAGACGACTCGCCCAGCATGTTGCCGGTGACGTATTTCCAGCGCAGCTTGCCGGTGTTCAGATCGATCGCCAGCAGATCGCCATTGCCGGCGCCCACGTAAACGACGCCGTCCACGACCGCGGCCGAGGATTCAACGGGATCCTCTCCACTCTCGTAGGTCCATTTCAACGAGAGCGCCGCCGGCAGGTCTGCCGATGCGATCCCGCTCAGGCGGGTATCACCTCTGAACTGCGGCCATGCGGCAGGCTGCTGCGCGACGAGCGACGAGGCAAGCGCGACCCAGAGAAGCCTACTTGCCATCAATCGACAGAGCGAACAGCTGGTTACGATTGTTCAGGAACAGCCGCCCGTGCGCCGGGACGGCGGTCGCGTAGACGGCGCTGCCCATGTTCATCTCGGCCAGCACCTTCTTGGTCTTGCCGGTCTGCAGAACGACGACGTCGCCGTCCTCGTCGCCCAGATAGACCTTGCCATCGATCACGATCGCCGATCCCCACACCGCCGCGAACACGTCGTGCGTCCAGTACTCCTGGCCGGTCTTGGCGTCGAGGCAGTGCAGGAAGCCGCTGAAGTCGGGAATGTAGACGAGGCCTTCGTAGATCGACGGCGTCGAGATCGAGCGGCGGATCTTGTCGAAGTGCCAGACGAGCCCGGTCTTGGTGATGTCGCCGCGCTTGGTCGCATCGATCGCGTACATGTGGCCGACCCCTTCACCATGTTCCGGGTCCTGGCCGTTGGCGATGTAGACCTTGTCCTCGAAGATGACCGGGGTGCTGATCACCTCGTTGCGCGTCTTCGGCCAGACCGAATCCTTCGGGTTGGTATCGAACTCCCACAGCTTCTTGCCGGTCTTCGCTTCGTAGCCGCGCACCCATCCGTCTCCCTGTGCGCTGACCACTTGATCGACGCCGGCGATCGTGCCCACTGAAGGCGTGGACCACTGCCCGTGCAGGATCTTGTCCTGAACGGAGTTGTCTTCCCACGCCAGCTCGCCGGTGACCTTGTCGATCGCGATGATGGCCGGCGCTTTCGGCGACGGAATGTGAACGTGGCTTTCGTCCTGGCCGTTGGAGGTACTGACGAAGATCAGGTTGCCCCACGCGACCGGCGACGAGTTCGACAGGTTGTGCGGGTACGACCCGACCTCTTCCATCATGTCGAACGACCAGAGCGCATCGGCGTCGTGAGGTCCGGTCAGCTTCTCATTGGTGATCGGACCCTGGTTGCCGTCCTTGAAGCCGTTGATGTCGAGGCACCAGACCACGCCGCGGTTGCTCACGTAATAGAGCTTGTTGCCTTGCACCAGCGGCGACGAAGCGACACCCTGGTAGGGCCAGTCGTTGGCGCGGCCGGAGGTCAGCTTCTCGTGCGTCTGCTGCCACAGGAATTCTCCGGTGTCTTCCTTGAACGCCATCAGCACGCCGCGATCGCCCGGCTGCTTCGGATCGCGCAGACCTTCGTTGTTGGTGCCGACGAAGACCATGCCGCCCGCGACGACCGCGTTGCCATAGCTCTGCGACCCGAGGTCGGCGACCCACTTCACGTTCTTCTTGGTCTTGATGTCCCACTCGGTCGGCAGCCCCTTCATGGTCGAGACCATGTTGCGATCGGGCGTGCCGCCCCACATCGGCCAGTCACCGGTGCCCGGATCGCTGGCGGATAGGAGTGCGCTGGCGGCGGCGATCACTACGAGAGCGATGAACGTCTTTCTCATTGATTTGGCGAGACCTTGATGTTGTCGATATAGGCGCCGAACTCCGCGTCGATGAAAAACCCGGGAGCGCCCTTGTGATTGCCGATCGGGTCGATCTTCTCGATCATCCAGGCCGCAGGCTCCGGTTGCCCGGTCGGCCATGCCTTACCGCGTGCGCGGACCTTGCCGTCGGGCATGTTCTCGACGCGCAGCTTGAGGTGATACCAGGTGTCCGCCTTCCACTCGAACGGCACGTGCGCCGAGCGATGCGTTTCCGGCTCCCAGGATTCGATCTTCAACTCCTGCGCGTTTCCGTACATCACCAGCGAATAGCGCTGCGCGGTGACGCCGAGATCCGACATCTGCCGCCGCCTCGTCGTCCCTCGCACGTCCGCTTCGACCGTGTAATTGGACATGTCGACCGAGCCGACGAACGCGCGGTAGCGTTTGAAGATGGTATTGTCCGGCGCCTTGTAGAGCGCCTTCTGTCCATCGATCGGCGCGACCGCCGTCTTCGCGGTCCCGACGATGATCCATCCCGGCGGCACCAAGCCGTCGGCCATCTGATCGAACGTCTCGGTCCAGGGAATCGGACGGACGACCCGCGCGCGCCCCTCTCCGCTGACGCTGCCCACGGTCGCCTTGATGATGCCGGCCTGATCGCCTGCAGCGGGATCCGGCGTGAATGTGCCGTTCGGATCCATCGTTCCCTTGAGTCCCGTCAGCGCCCAGGTGGCGCCCGTCTCTTCGCGCAGGAACCGTCCCTTCGAGTCGAAGGAGCGGGCATGGAACTGCTGCTTCTGCCCAGGCTTGAGCACGACCTCCGTGGGATAGACCTGCACCCAGGTGGCGGGACCCTCACCCGCCTGCGGCGGTTCGTCGACCGCGAATCCGGTTGGCGACGTTGCCCGCTTCGATCCGATTGCGTAGACGCCACCCGTAGTGACGAAGAA
>JBKPSE010000132.1:0-9411 GCA_046765855.1 Acidobacteriota bacterium
GTGCCGGGCTGCCGAACCGGCCGCCGGTGGGCCGGTAGCGGAAAGCGGTAGCGGTCAGCGGGGACGTCGTAAGCGGGAGCGACTATGCCAACTTTTGCGTATAGCGGACGGACGCGGGCCGGACAGACGGTGACGGGCGAGCGCGTCGCGGACACGGTCGACGCGGCGGTGGCCGCGCTGCGGCGCGAGCAGATCCAGGTCACGAAGATCGATGCGGCGAAGGCGGCGGCCAAGGCCGAGGCCAAAGCCAAGCCGAAGAAAGGCGCGGCGGCGCCATCGAAGAACCTGGCGATCTTCACGCGCCAGTTCTCGGTCATGATCGATGCCGGCCTGCCTCTGGTGCAGTGCCTCGACATCCTCGGCAAGCAGGAGCCGGACAAAGGATTCTCCGGCGTCATCCTGCAGGTGCGCTCCGACGTCGAATCGGGCGCGGCGCTCGCCGACGCGATGAAGAAGCATCCGCGGGCGTTCGACGCGCTCTACTCGAACATGATTGCCGCCGGCGAGGCGGGCGGTATTCTCGACACCATCCTGAAGCGGCTCGCGGTCTACATCGAGAAGAGCGTCAAGCTGAAGGGGCAGGTCAAGTCGGCGATGATCTATCCGATCGCCGTCATCTGCATCGCGACGATCGTCGTCGCGGCGATTCTATGGAAGGTCATTCCGACCTTCGCGCAGCTGTTCGCCGGCCTCGGCGCGCAGCTGCCGCTGCCGACGCGCGTCGTCATCGCCGCCAGCGACAACCTCGTCGCCTACGGTCCGTTCATCGTCGGCGGGCTGGTCGTCGTGGGCTACATGCTGAAGCGCTACTACGAAACGCCGGCGGGGCGCTACCAGATCGACTCACTTTCGCTCAAGGCGCCGATCCTGGGCATGATCCTGCGCAAGATTGCGGTGGCGCGGTTCTGCCGGACGCTGTCGACGCTGCTCTCGTCGGGCGTTCCGATCCTCGACGGGCTGGACATCACCGCGCGGACGGCGGGCAACGCGGTCATCGAAGAAGCGATTCAGAAGACGCGGGCCAGCATCGAGCGCGGTGAAACCGTGTCGGCGCCTCTGCGCGAGACCAACGTGTTTCCCTCGATGGTCGTGCAGATGATCAACGTCGGCGAGACGACGGGCGCGCTCGACGCGATGCTCGGCAAGATTGCCGACTTCTACGAAGAAGAAGTGGACACCGCGGTCGCCGGCCTGCTGACGCTGATGGAGCCGCTGATGATCGCGGTCCTCGGCGGCATCGTCGGCGGCATCGTCATCGCGATGTACATGCCGATCTTCGATCTGATCTCGAAGCTGACGTAAGTGGCGACCGAGACCCTGCGGCGGAAGCTTCTCTGGCTGATCGGCGGCCGCGCGGCCATCGTCACCGTGCTGCTCGGATCGGCCAGCCTGATTCTGTACCGCCGTCCCGGCGAGCTGCCGATCAGCCCGCTCTACGCGGTGATCGGGCTGACCTACGCGCTGACGATCGTCTGGACGCTGACGCTGCCGTTCGTCGATCGGCATCTCTGGATGATCGACGTCCAGGTGGCGGCGGACGCCGCGCTGGTCTCGGTGCTCGTCCACATCACCGGCGGCGTGTCGAGTTACTTCGCCTCGCTCTACACGCTGCCGATCATTGCCGCGAGCACGGTCCGATCGTGGCGCGGCGGGCTGATGGTGACCGGCCTCAGCTCGATCATGTACGCGGGTCTCGTGATCTCGCAGTACCAAGGGATGTCGCTGCCGCTCGCGTCCGTCCCCGGAACGCTGCCAGAGATCCGAGTCGCGGTGTTCACGACGGGTCTCAACGTATTCGGCTTCGTGGCGGTCGCCGGGTTGAGCGGATATCTGGCCGAGGGGCTGCGCCGCACCGGCGCCCAGCTCGAGCAGACGTCGACCCAACTCGCGGATCTGCAGGCATTCAATCAGCACGTCATCGACAGCCTGACGAGCGGCCTGGCGACCTGCGACGTTCGCGGGCGGCTGCTCACGTTGAATCGTGCGGCGGAAACCATCACCGGCCTCAACGCGGCTGAAGCGGTCGGCGGCGACGCGATGGAACTGCTGCAGCTGCCACAACGATTCGACCGCATGTTCGACCGGTTGGCGCCGAAAACGGCGCTGCAGCGCCACGAATACGGCTATCGCCATCCGGATGGCCGCCGCATCGAAGTCGGGGTCAGCAGCGCGCCGATCCTGACGCCTGGCGGGGAGGGGGGCTTCCTCTTCACGTTCCAGGACGTCACCGAGCTCAAGAAGCGTGACCGCGAAGCGCGGGTGCAGCAGCGTCTCGCCGCCGTCGGCGAAATGGCCGCGGGTATCGCGCACGAGATCCGCAATCCGCTCGCGTCGATGGCCGGGTCGATCCAGATTTTGCGCGACGAACTGCCGTTGACGCCGGAACAGTCGCAGCTGATGGACATCGTCCTGCGCGAATCGGATCGCCTGAACGACACCATTCGGAACTTTCTCGCGTTCGCGCGGCCGCAGCGCGCGTCGATGGTCGAAATCGATCTGCGCGCCATCGTCATCGAGACGGCACGGCTGCTCGAGAACCACACGGACGTGACCGAGCATCACGCTGTCGCCGTCGATGTGCCGCCGAACCCGGTCATGTATCGCGCCGACCAGGCGCAGATTCGTCAGATCGTCTGGAACCTGGCAACCAACGGATTGCGGGCGATGCAATCGGGCGGTCGGCTCGGATTGAGCGTCCGCGCCGGCGTGCGCGCCGCCGACTCCACGCCGGAAGTGGTGATTGCGGTGCAGGACGAAGGTGTCGGCATCGCCCCGGAGGACATGGACGGAATCTTTCAACCGTTCCGCGGCGCGTTCAGCCGCGGTACCGGACTGGGACTGTCGATCGTCCATCGCATCGCGACCGAGTATGGCGGGGAAGTCCGCGTGAATTCGACGAAAGGCAAGGGAACCACCTTCGAGGTGGCGCTGCCGGTGGGCCGCGCCGCGTCGGTGGAGTGGGCAATGGCCGAAACCCGGGAGCGCGCCTGACATGGCTAGCAGCGCAGCAGCGGCGGAACGCACGGCGGCGGTTGACTCGGTGCGCATCCTCGTCGTCGACGACGAGCGATCGATGCGGGAGATGCTGGCGATCCTGCTCAAGCGTGAAGGGCACGAGGTGTCGGTCGCCGAGAACGGGCGCGGCGCCATCGAGCTGCTGAACCAGCGTCCGTTCGATCTGGTGGTGTCGGACGCGCGCATGCCCGATCTCGATGGCCTCGAAGTGCTGCGGCACGCACGCAGCATCAACCCCTCGGTGATTGCGATCATGGTGACCGCTTACGGATCGCCGGATCTGCTTCGCGGCGTCGCGCAGCTCGGCGTCAACGATTACGTCGAGAAGCCGTTCAATACCGAGGTCCTGCGCTTCCGCATCCGCAAGGAGCTGGACCGCCGCCGCCTGCAGCAGGAGAACGTACTGCTGAAGCGGGCCATGCACTCGGCGAACCGCTTCGAGAACATCATCGGCAACAGCAGCGCGATGCTCGAGGTGTTCGAGCTGGTCGAGACGATCGCGCCGACCGGCAGCACGGTGTTGATCACGGGCGAATCGGGAACGGGCAAGGAACTGATCGCGCGGGCGATCCACGTCCGATCGCCGCGCAGCGAACGGCCGTTCGTCGCCGTGAACTGCGGCGCGCTTACCGAAACGCTGCTCGACTCGGAGCTGTTCGGGCACATGCGCGGCGCCTTCACCGGCGCCGACGGCAATCGCAAAGGACTGATCGAGGTCGCCGACAAGGGCACGATCTTCCTCGACGAGATCGGCGAGATGAGCCCGATGCTGCAGGTCAAGATCCTGCGCGTGCTGCAGGAGCGGAAGTTCCGCCGCGTCGGCGGCACCGAGGAAGTCGAAGCCGACATCCGGATCATCGCCGCGACGAATCGGGATCTCGCGAAGATGGTGTCCGAAGGGCAATTCCGCGAAGACCTCTACTATCGCATCAACGTCATTCCGATCCGCCTCCCCTCGTTGCGCGAACGCGCGGAAGACGTGGCGCTGCTGGCGGACCATTTCGTCGCCAAGTTCGCCGAGCAGATGAAGAAGCCGATCGTCGGACTCTCCGGGGCGGCGCTCGAATGTCTCAAGGCGCACAGCTGGCCGGGCAACGTGCGCGAGCTCGAGAACGCGATGGAGCGCGCCGTCGCGCTCGAGCGCACGCCGTCGATTCTGCCCGACAGCCTGCCCGAGGCGGTGCGCGGCATGCAGCGGTCGGTGACGGCGCCGGGAAGCTCGCTCGAACCGGTTCCGCAAAACGGGGCGCCGCGCGTGCTGCCCGAGAAGGGATTCGATCTCGAGAAGCACGTGCAGCATCTCGAACGCGAGTACATCGCAGACGCGCTGCGGCAGTCGGGCGGAGTGAAAGTCAAGGCGGCGGAGCTGCTCGGCATGAGCTTCCGCTCCTTCCGCTACTACATGAAGAAATACAATTTGAAGTAACCGCCGAGCCAAAATGGGGCATAGTGACAAAAATTGTCACACGCTGACCCAATATGCTTTCGCCCCAGTCCAACCAACTGATTGATACGTCGAAACTTAACGATTATGTGATCGCCTGCGGCGGCGGCACCAGCATTGCTCAGTCGGACGGCTACCAAGGCGCTCGGGCTTCCGTATCGATCAACTTTTTTGGAGGATTGAGGTTCACACATGCGCAATCAGAAGGGTTTCACACTGATCGAGCTGCTGATCGTCGTCGCGATCATCGGCATCATCGCGGCCATCGCGGTTCCCGGCCTGCTCCGCGCCCGCATCTCGGGTAACGAAGCGTCGGCCATCGGTTCGCTCCGCGCGGTCAGCAGCGCGCAGTCGACGTTCGCGGCCAGCTGCGCGAACGGTATGTATGCGACGAGCCTGACCACGCTCGGCACCGGCCCCTCGGGCGGTTCCGCGTTCATCAGCCCGGACCTGGGTTCGAGCGCCACGGTCACCAAGAGCGGTTACACCGTCTCGATGACTGGCTCGAGCGCGGGCACGGGCACCACGGCGTGCAACGGCGCCAACTCGCTGGCCTCCGGCTATCACGCGTGGGCGGATCCGGTTTCGACGTCGACCGGCACGCGGTACTTCTTCACCAACACGACGGGCACGATCTGGCAGGCGACGAGCTCGATCGGTTCGGGCGGCAGCGACAGCGCGTCGCCGTCCGGCGCGAGCGCGATTCAGTAGTTCCTCCGCGATCACGGAAGCAGGCCGGATCCGTCACCAGATGGATCCGGCCTTTTTTTGTGCCCCGGTGACAACGGATGTCACCCGCCGATTCTTGTCACCGCCGGACCGGAGTATCATTCAAGTAAGTCACCGCCAATCAGTGTGTTACCGCAGCGGCCGCGAATGCGATCGACTGGCATCCTGGTTGCTCAACCAAGGTTGACTCGCACTGAATTACCCGTCAACTTTGAGGAGATGGCAATGAAGGTTCGGAATCAGAAGGGCTTCACACTCATCGAGCTGCTGATCGTCGTCGCGATCATCGGCATCATCGCCGCGATCGCGGTTCCCGGTCTGCTCCGGGCCCGCATCTCCGGCAATGAGGCCTCGGCTATCGGGTCGCTCCGCGCGGTCAGCAGCGCGCAGTCCACGTTTGCGGCCAGCTGCGCCAACGGTATGTATGCGACGGATCTGACGACGCTCGGCACCGGCCCCTCGGGCGGTTCGGCGTTCATCAGTCCGGACCTGGGTTCGAGCTCCACGGTCACCAAGAGCGGTTACACCGTCTCGATGACCGGTTCGAGCGCGGGCACGGGCACCACGGCGTGCAACGGCGCGGCGTCGCTCGCGTCGGGCTATCATGCCTGGGCGGATCCGGTTTCGACGTCGACCGGCACCCGGTACTTCTTCACCAACACGACCGGCACGATCTGGCAGGCGACGAGCTCGATCGGTTCGGGCGGCAGCGACAGCGCGTCGCCGTCGGGCGCGAGCGCGATTCAGTAACCGCGAACGCGGAAGGCGGACGCAAGAAGACGGCAGGAAGTCATCTTCCTCCGTCTTCTTCGTTTTTCCGTCTTCCGTCTTCCTGCTTCCGTCTTGAAAAAGCTTCCTCGCGGCTTCTGGCCGATCCTCACCGCGGCGCTGGCGACCGTGCCGGTCGCCGGCCTGTTCACGCTTTCGAAAGTCTTCTACGTGCGTGACCTGGCGATGGCGTTCAGGCCGCGCTTCTTCTTCATCCGCCACGCGGTCGCCTCGGGCACGTTTCCGCTCTGGGATCCGTATACCGCGCACGGCCAGGCGGCGATCAACGACGCGCTCTACCAGCTGTTTCACTTGCCGTCGCTGCTCGTCCGGCTGCTGCTGCCCGAAGTGATTGCCTACAACCTGTGGGTCGCGCTTCCGGTGCCGCTCGCGGCCCTCGGCATGTACTTCTTCCTGCGCCGCCATGTCTCGGCGCCTGCGGCGGCGTTCGGCGCCTTCGCCTACGGAGCGTCAGGGCCGGTCGTTTCGTCCACGAATTTTCCCAACATGTCGTGGTCGATTTGCGTCGTGCCGTTCGTGTTCTGGGCGCTCGAGCACCTCTTCGTACGGCGCTCCGCCGCGGCGGTGACCGTGCTGGCGATGGCGGTGGCGTGTCAGGCGCTTGCCGGCGAGCCGGTGTCGCTCTTCGCCACGCTGGTCGTGGCATTCGCGTATGCGACGCTGCCCAGGCCGCGGCGCATGGACGTCGCCCTGGCGATGAAGAGCGCGCTCGGGCTCGGCGCCGGCGTGCTGCTGGCGGCAATCCAGTACGTGCCGCTCGGCCTGGCGGCGCGGCAGTCCTCGCGCGGCGCGATGATCGACAGCGAGTTCTGGACGTTCCATCCGCTCGCGCTGCTGGAGCTGCTGGTTCCGCATTTCTTCGGCGACTATTTCAATTCGAACCTGCGCGAGCTGGCGTGGATGCTCGCGCTGAACAGCCAGCGCGATCCGTTCTACTACACGATGTACATCGGCGTGCCGATCGTGCTGCTCGCGGCGATCGCGATGCTCTCGTCCCGCGCCGGCACGCGCTTCTGGACGATCACGATCGTGGTATGCGCCGTCGCCTCGCTCGGTTCGCATACGCCGGTCTACCCGGCGCTGCAGGCCGTCCTGCCGTTCCTCAAGAGCTTCCGCTTTCCGGTGAAGTACCTGTCGCTCGCCGGATTTGGCGTCGCGATGCTCGCGGCGATGGCGTTCCAGTGGATCCTCGACGCCGACGTGCCCAAGCGCGCCGTCCGCTACGTGCTGATCGGCGCCGGTGTGCTGGCCGCGTTCAGCTACATCATCGTGGCGTGGGTGCTGCTCGCGCCGGAGCTGCCGATTCGCGGCTTCTTCCACATGGCGCTGTGGGCGAACGTGCCGGCGCCGATTCAGGGGGCGGAGTTCCTGCTCTTCCGCGCCCGCCCGCTCCTCAGCTCGCTGCTGCTGAAACTGCTTTCGGCGGCCTTCCTGCTCTGGGTCGCGGTTTCGGCGCGGCGCGAGCGGCGGCTGGCCCTTGCGGTATTCACAGCCTTCGCCGTCATCGATCTGCTCGCCTCCAACAGCGACGTCAACCCGACCACCGACACGGCGCTGCTGAAGCCGCCGGAATGGGTCGAGCGCATTCCCCCCGACATGCACGAGCGTGTCTATATCGGCGGTAAGCTCGAAGGCTACGTCAATACGTCGGACGAGGACGCGCCGAAGTACGCGCGCAATCTGGACCAGTACACCCAGATGGAGCAGCGCTACGTCGTGGTGACCGAATTCATGTTCCAGCCGTCGGCCTGGCGGATCCGCGAGTCGATGTCCTACGATCTGCCGGTGCTCTGGCCGCTGGAGTTCGCGCGCGCGCGATCGCTTTTTCAGATTTCATCGCGCGAAGCGCGGCTGCGCTTCCTGCGCCGCGTCGGCACGCGGTACGTACTGCTGCCCAGCCCGCCGTATCCCGGGGCCAAACCGCTCGCGCGGATGGAAGCGGCGGAGCAGATGCACCTGTACGATTTCGACCCGACGGCGAAGCGCGTATCGGTCGTGCCCGACGCGTTCCTCGGCCCGTCCATCGAATGGCAGATCCAGGGGATGTTCCTGGCGCGGTTCCGGCCATCCGACGGCGTGCTCGTGAGTGAGCAGCCGCCTCCAGCGGCCGGTTTTCCTGGGCCGCCCGCACCGCCATCGGCCACGTTCATCGAGGACGGGCTCAACCGCGTCGTGGTGCGCGCGACGCTCGCCGCCGACGGCTACCTGTCGCTGTTCGACACCTATTCGCCCGACTGGGCCGTGGAGGTCGACGGCGCCCCCGCGCCGCTGATGCGGGCGAACGGATTGTTCCGTGCCGTGCATCTCGCGCGCGGGCAGCACATGGTGGCGTTTACCTACCGACCGCGTGCGATGTACATCGGCGCGGCGATTTCCGGCGCCACCCTGCTGGCGCTCGTGGGCTGGTGCGCGCTCGATCGCCGGCGCCGCGCCGCAACGCCCGTTGCCTAGTCGCTCGCGCGGCTGGCTCGCTCTCGTCGTCGCGCTCTCGATCATCCCCATTCACGGCGTGTTCACGCTGTCGCGAATCTTCTTCATTCGCGATCTGTCGTTCTTCTTCTGGTCACGCCATCTCTGGCTGCGCCAGACGCTGTTCGGGGGAGAGGCGCCCTGGTGGGACCCGCACGTTGCCGCCGGACAGTCCGCGATTGCCGACGCCCTCAACCAGCTCGTGATGCCGATTACGCTGGCAATCCGCCTGCTGCCGACCGACATCGTCTCGTTCAATCTCTGGGTGGCGCTGCCGCTGCCGATAGCCGCCGTTGGCATGTTCACGTTCCTGCGGGCACGGGTCGACACGGCGGCCGCTGCGCTCGGCGCCGCGGTCTTCACGCTCGCGGGTCCGATTGTGTCGACGCTGAACACGCCGAACCTGTCCTGGTCGGTGGCATTCATTCCGTGGGTGATGTGGACGGTCGAACGCCCCGGGGCGAACCGCGTCGTCTGGATTGCGATCGCCTACGCGCTCCAGGCACTCTGTGGCGAGCCGGTGACCTGGGCCGCGACAGGGTTGCTGGCGGTCGTGGCAGCCTTCCGCCTGGAAACGGACGGCACCCGCCGAGTCATCGCAACGGCAGGCGGTCTTGCAGCGGGCGGCTTGCTGGCGGCGATGCAGCTGGTGCCGACGGGGCTCGCCGGCATGCGGGCGCATCGCGCGGCGCTCGCGACTCCTGACTTCTGGTCGCTGCACCCTGTCGCGCTGTGGGAAGGGATCGCACCCAACGTATTCGGCAACTACTACGACGCCTTTCTCGCCGACCTGCCGTGGATGAGTGCGTTGAATTTCGCGCGCGATCCCTTCTTCTATTCGCTGTACGTCGGGCCGCTGGTCCTGCTGCTTGCGGCCGCCGGGCTCGCGGCGCAGCCCCGGCGCAACACGATGTGGGCGGTCGTCGCGTTGGCTGCGATTGCCGCATCGTTGGGCGGCTACACTC
>JBKPSE010000133.1:0-5250 GCA_046765855.1 Acidobacteriota bacterium
AGAATAGGCGACGAAGAATGCGCGGCTGCTCGCGACGTTCAGGCGATGAGCGGTGTAGGCGGAAGAGGACGGTGCGTTCGAGTAGACACCAAGATCCGCGCTGCCGCCCGCGGCACGCGGCGCGTGCGGCCAGGTGAACTCGCTCCCCGCGCGCAGGTAATCCGCGGGTCCGAACGTTCCCGGATAGACGAGGGAGCGGTCTGCGGGGACGCGGAACTGCGTTTCACCCCTGACCAGGAACGGCGGTCCCATGGTCACATGCTGCGTCCAGCCGACGGGGCGATCGGCGGACGTGAGATTCTCGACGCGCTCGTGAATTCGCACCGCGTCGCCGTCGAGGACGACGTGGCGCGTCAGGCGCAGCTGCGCCGACGGCAGCACGGTTTCCATCGCCAGCGATGAGTCCGCCACGCTAATCGAAAAACGGGCCACGCTCGTTTCGCCGTGCACCGGCAGGCCGGCAGCCGCTTCCTGCGGCGACGGTCCGCCGAAAATGTCGAGACAGAGGTTGTGGCCCATGATGCCGGCCAGCAGCGATCCGTCGGCGCCGGCGCCGTAGACACGATCGCGCGACGCGCCGTAGAGCGAAGGCTCGATGGACGGCCAGTGCGGCGTCCACAGCGGATTGATTCCGCTCTCCCGGTGCGTGATCTCCGCGATGTGCCCGCCCTCTTCCAACACGGTGACGCGAAGGCGATCGTTCTCGATGCTGGCGGCGCGCCGGCCGCGATAGCTCGTCATGCGCGACTACCATACCCGGCCCGCGGACCGGCTGCCAAATGCGGAACTTGTTGCGCAGTGCAAAACGCGTCCTCGTTGCCGCCCCCGCCCCAAAACCATGAATTCAGCCGCTAAGTTGTTGAAAGGTCTCGATCAAGCCAATTCGCCACACATTTGACATATCGATAAACCGCGAGCCATACGACTTGGTTTTGACTCGCTTGCGTGCTGCTCATACCCTGCGCGCACGTCCGGTTCGGCGGTATCAACGAGGAGGAGGATTCGTGATACGCAGGCTTGCAGCACTTCTTGCGTTTGTTGCCCTCGCGTCGGCGCTGACCGCCGCGACTGTGCGCGCGCAGGGCCTCACTGCGCAGATTTCGGGAATCGTCACTGACGCGTCCGGCGGCGTACTGCCCGGCGCCACTGTCGTCGTCAAGAACGCCGGTACCGGCATGACGCGCGAGACCGTGACCGGCGCCGACGGGACCTTCCTCTTTCCGGACCTGCTGGCGGGCACGTTCGATCTGACCGTCAGCATGCAGGGGTTCAAGACCTATGAGGAGAAAGGCATCCGCCTGGCGTCGACCGAGCGGCTCGGGCTTCGTCCGATCGCGCTGGCCGTCGGCGGAGTCAGCGAGACCATCACGGTGCAATCCGAAGCGGTCCAGGTCCAGACCACGAACGGCGCGCGTTCTGGGCTGATCACGCGCGAGAACATCGAGGACATCGCGCTGAAGGGGCGCGACTTCGCGGGCATGCTGAAACTGCTGCCCGGCGTCATCGACACGCGCAACCGTGAGGCGCCTGGTTGGGAGAACATGAACAACCTCTCGATCAACGGTCGAAGCTCGTTCAACTTCTCGTACGACGGCGTGACGAACAAGGACACCGGCTCCAACAGCGGCAACTACGCGGCGCCCGCGTTGGACTCCATCGGCGAAGTCCGCGTGCAGACTTCCAACTTCCAGGCGGAGTACGGCCGCAGCTCCGGCGCGACGATCACCGTCATCACCCGCAGCGGCACCAAGGACTTCCACGGCAGCGCCGCCTTCTACAAACGCGATGACAAGTGGAATGGCAACGAGTACAGCCGCCGCATTCTGTGCAATCAGGGGCAGACGGCGCAGTGCGACGCGCCGCTCTATACCTTCGATAACGGCGCGTGGACGTTTGGCGGACCGGTGCTGTTCCCCAAGAGCAGTTTCAACAGCGGCCGCAACAAGCTGTTCTTCTTCTTCTCGCAGGACATCCTCAAGCGGACCGACCCGGGCAATCTGAATCAGCGCCGCGTGCCGACCGCGCTGGAGCGCCAGGGTGATTTTTCACAGACGCGCGACAATCAGAATCGTCTGGTGTTTATCCGCGATCCACAGCTGTCGGGCAACTGCTCGGCGACGACCGGCGGACCGGCATGCTTCTCCGGCAACGTGATTCCGCCGAATCGCATCGATCCGAATGCGCGCCAGCTGCTGAATCTGTTTCCGCTGCCCAACGCCGTCGACCCGACCGGCACCAACCAGTACAACTATGTGTTCCAGACGACGCAGGACTGGCCGCGCGACGATCAGGTCCTGAGAGTCGACTGGAACATCGCCCCGCGCACCACGGCCTACGGGCGATTGCAGTGGGGCTACGAAAAGCGCTCGGGCGGGGTCTCGCTGCTGGGCTCGAGCGGCGGCTGGCCGCAGATGGCGACCAAGTACGAGATCGACACGGTCAGCTACGTCAACACCTTGCTGCACACGTTCAGCCCCACGCTGTTCGGTGAGTTCACCGCCGGCGTCAACTGGGCGCACCAGAACACCAGTCCGTTCGACGACGCGGCGCGCGACGCGAACGACCGCCGGCAGGTGCTTCCCGGCATGCCGCAGTTCTTCCCGAATGCGAACCCGCTGCACATCCTGCCGCAGGCGAGCTTCAGCGGCGGCCTGCCCGGAACGATCGCGTCGTTCGGCGTCGAGCAGCGCTTCCCGTTCTTCGGCTACAACACGCTGTTCAACGTGTCGGGCAACATCACCAAGGTGACCGGCTCCCATACGATGAAGGCGGGCGTGTTCGTGGAGCACACGACGCGGCCGGCGGCGCGCTCGTCGAGCTTCAACGGCAACTTCAGCTTCAACGCCGACAACCAGAACCCGCGCAACACCAACGTCGGCTTTGCCAACGCGCTGCTCGGCGCCATCACCGAGTACACGGAGTCGGACGGGCATCCCTCGGCGCACGGGCGGTTCTTCATCACCGAGTGGTTTGCGCAGGACAGCTGGCGGCTGAAGCGGAACCTCACGATCGACGGCGGCTTGCGCTTCTACTACATGACCCCGACGCAGAGTGAAGGGGATCAGGTCGCGGCCTTCGTTCCCGACGCCTGGAACAGCGCGCAGGCGCCCAGCCTGTATCAAGCGGTGACGACGTCGGAGGGGCGCCGCGCCCGCAACCCGCTGACCGGCGACATCCTCCCGGCGGTCTACATCGGGCGCCTCGTCCCCAATTCCGGCAACTTCACCAACGGCATGGAAGTGTTCGATGGCACGCCGCAGAAGAAGTCACCCTTCCGCGTCGCGCCGCGCGCTTCGTTCGCCTGGGACGTGACCGGCGACGGCAAGACCGCGGTCCGCGGCGGCGCCGGCGTGTTCTACGATCGCTATTCCGACGACATCATCCTCGATCTGATCGAGCTGCCGCCGGTCCTCAACACCTACCGCACCAACTACACGACCATCAGCGAACTGCTGGCGGCGCCGTTGAGCGCGACGCCGAGCGCCGCGCGGCTGGTCGACGAATTCAAACCTCCCGTCGTCTACAACTGGAGCATCGGCATGCAGCGGGACATCGGCTTCAACCTGGTTGCCGATGGAGCCTATGTCGGCAACGCCGCGCGTAATCAGCTGATCACCACCGATATCAATGGCCGTCCGTACGGCTATGCGTATCAGCCCTCGAGCCTCGATCCGACCACGGTCGTGGGAGGGCAGCCGCAGCCGCTGCCTGACGATTTCCTGCGCCCGTACCAGGGCTTCGGACGCATTCAGCGCCGCCAGTTCGCCGGCTACTCCGACTATCACTCGCTGCAACTGTCGGTGAACCGCCGGCGATCGGCGGACGGGCTGTCGTTCGGCGCCGCCTACACCTACCAGATCTCGAACAAGAGCCTCGGAACGATCGACCCGTTCGTCGACGACAACCGCACCAGGAACTACACGTCGAACGGGCGACGCCCGCATGTTCTCGTGCTCAATTACTCGTACGAGGTTCCAAAGCTGAGCCAGATCTGGAACAACGTCGTCGCGAAAGCGGTGTTCGATAACTGGCAGTTCTCCGGAGTGACGACCATCACCAGCGGCACCTATGGCGGGTTCACTTACAATTACGCGAACGTGCCGACGGGAACGCTCAGTGGAACCGGCGCGATCAACGGCGGCAACGGCGCGCAGAACAACGGAAGTCGTGTCGTCATCACCTGTAATCCAAATCTGCCGCGCGGCGAGCGGACCTTCGAGCGGCAGTTCAGAACCGAGTGCATCAAGCCGCCGACGGACCAGTTCCGGCTCGGCACCGCACTGAACGACGAATACCTCGGGCCAGGCTATATGAACTGGGATCTGTCGGCGTTCAAATCGGTGCCCTTCGGTGGGACGCGGCGCCTGCAGCTGCGCGTCGAGCTCTACAACGCGTTCAACACCGATCAGTGGACGGGCGTCAACACGAATGCGACGTTCGACTACACGACCGGCGTGTTGACCAACGCCAACACCTTCGGTCGTTTGAACGGCAACACCAACAGCGCGCGGCGGATCCAGCTCGGGGCGCGATTCACGTTCTAGGGCGGCCCGTCCACGAAAGCGCGCGCGTATTCGCAGCGTCTGCGATGCGCGCGCGTTTTTCGTTACACTGAAACACGGAACGCACCGAGAACGCGGCACGCGGACAACAGGAACGCACGAACAACAAGATGGGCACGACCTCGAGAATGCTGATGGGCCTGGCCGCGGCCGCCTACACCGCGGCGGCGCTGGCCGCCGCACAGGCGCCCGCCGCGCCACAGGCGCAGGCGCCGCTTCGCACGTTCACGCCCGAAGAAATCGCGGCGATGGCGGCAACGCTTCCCCCAGGCGAGGGACGCGAGACCACCGTCCGGGTCTGCGGCGTGTGCCACGAGCCGCAGCGCGCTGCGTCGGTTCGCCTGACTCGGGAAGGCTGGGAGGAAGTGGTCGCGAAAATGGTCGGTCTTGGCGCCCGCGGCACCGACGCCGAGCTCAAAGCGGTGACCGATTATCTGGCGACGACGTTCAAGGGTGAGGCCCCGAAACCGCTCAACTTGAACAGCGCGAGCGCGATCGATCTGGAAAGCGTTGCCGGCCTCCTGCGCAAGGAGGCCGCTGCGTGGATCGCCTACCGCAACAAGAACGGCCCCTGCGCCAAGCTCGACGATCTGAAGAAGGTGGCCGGCGTGCCGTTCAAGAAGATCGACGAACGCCGCGACCGCCTTGTGTGCTTTTAACTGAGGCTATCTCGTTCGCTGCGCTTACC